>NZ_CALPCY010000006.1:0-144758 GCF_943193115.1 Otoolea muris | reverse complement strand
GACAGCCAGGCTGAGAGCGCAAAGCAGGCTGACTCCACAGGGACGGACAGCCAGGCTGAGAGCGCAAAGCAGGCTGATTCCACAGGGACGGACGGCCAGGCTCAGAGCGCAGGGCAGACGGAGCAGAGCGCTTCTGTGGACACAGATGACAAGCGGTTCGGCGGAGGCTGATCCGCATGGATCCATTCGATAAAGGAGAAATTGCAGGAAGAGTACGATGTTGAAAAAAATGATGCCTCGGGATAAAAAACTCAGGATGGTTGTCTTGATGCTGGTGGACATCTGTGTGATCCAGTTCAGCAGCTTTATGGGATTATGGATGCGTTTTGATATGCGGCTGCGCTCGATCCCGGAAAATTATGCGGATTCGGTGCTGCGGTATGCGATTTTCTACACCCTGATTACAGTGGGGATTTTCTATCTGTCCAGGATGTATTCTTCCATGTGGAGCGTTGCCGGCGTGCGGGAGGTCTGCAATATTGTGGCAGCCTGTGTGATGGCAAGCCTTTGCCAGATTGCGGGCATGACGATGCTGCAGCTTGTGGTGCCGCGGAGCTATTTTGCGATCAGCTTCATCATTCTGACCGGCTGCGTGGGGATGGTGCGGCTGTCGTACCGCATTTATCATACGCTGTTTCGGCGTTACAGTGAGAAAAGCGGGGGCCGCATTATGATTGTCGGGGCAGGGACGGCGGGTTCCGTGATTTTAAAGGAGCTGGAGACGAGCCGCTTTGCCCACGGAAAGGTGATCTGCTTTGCCGATGATGACAAGAATAAGATAGGGAAGTTTTTGAACGGCGTTCCGATTGCGGGAAACCGGTATGATATTCTGCAGCTTGCAGAGAAATACCGGATCGATATGATCTATGTGGCTATACCGTCGGCTCCGGCGATGGAGATCAAGAAGATTTTGGAGATCTGCCGTGAGACGAATTGCCAGATTAAGCTCCTCCCGGGTATTTTCCAGCTTTTGAACGGCGACGTCAGCGTTTCCAAGCTTCGGGAGGTTCAGATTGAGGATCTGCTCGGGCGGGAGCCGATCCGGGTGAATCTGGATGAGATCATGGGATATGTCAGCAATAAGGTGATTCTTGTGACCGGAGGCGGGGGGTCGATCGGAAGCGAGCTTTGCCGCCAGATTGCAAGCCATAACCCAAAACAGTTAATTATCCTTGATATTTATGAGAATAACGCTTATGATATACAGCAGGAGCTAAAGCGCAGCTATCCGGAGCTGAATCTGCTTGTCCTGATTGGCTCGGTCCGGAATACGCACAGGATGAACACGATTTTTGAGCGGTACAGGCCGCAGATCGTCTATCACGCGGCGGCGCATAAGCATGTGCCCCTCATGGAGGACAGCCCGAATGAGGCGATTAAAAATAATGTGTTTGGTACATATAAGACGGCTAAGGCTGCCAGCCATTACGGGGCGGAACGGTTTGTCCTGATCTCCACGGACAAGGCGGTGAACCCGACGAACATCATGGGCGCTTCCAAACGGATGTGCGAGATGGTTGTGCAGATGCTGAACAAGGAGTCAGAGACGGATTTTGTGGCAGTTCGTTTTGGCAATGTGCTGGGGAGCAATGGTTCGGTGATTCCGCTGTTTAAAAAGCAGATACTGGACGGGGGGCCGGTTACGGTCACGCATCCCGACATTATCCGCTATTTTATGACGATTCCGGAAGCGGTTTCCCTGGTTCTGCAGGCCGGGGCTTATGCAAAGGGCGGGGAGATCTTTGTCCTGGATATGGGAGAGCCGGTCCGTATTCTGGATCTGGCCAAGAATCTGATACGCCTTTCCGGCTATGTGCCGGATCAGGACATCATGATTGAATTCACCGGCCTGCGTCCGGGAGAAAAGCTTTATGAGGAGCTTTTGATGGACGAGGAGGGGCTTTTGGATACTCCGAACCGCCTGATCCATATCGGCAAGCCGATCGATTTTGACGAGGCGCTGTTTAAACGCCAGTTGGACGTGCTTTATGAGGAGGCGAACCGCGACGGGGATGCGATTAAGGCCGCTGTGCGTAAGATTGTCCCAACCTATGTGCAAAAAAAGTAAAAATGCAGGAGGAATTTTATTTCATGGAACCAAGAAGAGAGTATGAGCAGGAAATTGATTTGAAGGATCTGATGTTTGCTGTTTTGAGAAAATGGCGCCCGATTGTCCTGCTTGCGATCGTGTTTGCTTTGCTGCTGGGCGGCTTTAAGATCTTTAAGGGCTTAAACCAGCTTAAGGATGAGGAGTACGTGAAGCAGAACCAGGAGGAGTACAAGGCGAGCCTGGATCAGTATAATGCCACGAAGAAACGTCTTGAAAAGGAGCTGGCCAATATTGAGGAAAATATTGAAAGCCAGCAGAAGTATAAGGATGAGTCGATTCTTTTGAACATCAATCCGTATGATGAATATATGGAGTCGGCGACCTTCTATATTTCCACGGATTATGAGATTATGCCGGGGATGCTTTATCAGAACCCGAATACGGCGACCAGCATTTTAAAGGGCTATATGTCGATTGTGCAGAACGGCGATATGTACAATTACGTCATCAGCAGGCTGAAAAATAAAATCGGAATCCGCTATCTGAAGGAGCTTGTAAAGGTTGAGCCGGATTACGCAAACAATATGTTTGATATTATCGTGATCGCAGATACGGAAAAGCGGGCCGCGGACGTGATGCGCTACATCAAGGGCAGCATCGAGATGTCCCATGAGAAGCTGACGGCGGCGATAGGCGAGCATAATATTAATATCGTGGATGAATCTTTGCTTGTTACCGTGGATTTGGATTTGGAGAAGAAGCAGAAGGATTTTACCAGCACCATGGATTCGCTTGACACCAGCTTAAAGGACAAGACAAAGGAGCTGGAGGAGTTAGAGGAGCCGGCAAACACGCTGCTGAGCAAGAGAAGCATTTTAAAGAGCTCTATAAAATATGCCTTTTTGGGCGGCGTGTTAGGCGTGTTTATGGTTGTATTCTTCATCTGCGTCGTATTCCTGATGAGCGATAAGCTGGTCAATGAAAAGGAATTAAAGCGCCGCTACGGCATCATGGTATTAGGCGTGTTCCGCAGGCAGGAGAAAAAGCGCCTGTTCTCATTTGTTGACCGTCTGGTTGACCGCATGGAGGGCACGGCGGAGCGGGAGCTTGCGGATGCCCAGACCTTTGAGGTTGCGGCGGCCAATGCCGGTAATTACATAGAGGATTCGAGGAATGTGCTCTTAGTCGGAACGGTTGCCGATCAGGCGATCAAAATGGTTCAGGACGGCTTAGCGCCGCTGTTAAACGGAGTTACGCTTTCGGTAGGAGGCAATCTGGGGAGAGATGCCCAGGCGATCAAAAAGGCGGCTTCCTGCGACGCGGTGATTGTTGTTGAGAAGAGAAATAAGTCAGGCTTTGGAGAGATCGAGCAGGAGCTGGATGTGATCAGGAGCCTTGGGAAGAAGGTTATCGGCTGTATCGTTCTTTAAAACGAAAATTGGGAATCAGGGTGGCCCCGGGATGGCGCTTACAGCGCTTATCCGGGGCTTTTTATGCACACGGGCGTCCAACGGAAATATGTCAGCAAGCTGACGGACGCCCGGCGCGGCGAGTAGGGGAAGGAACCTTCCCTACTCGTTTGCACACGGGCGCCGGCGGGCGGGGTAAGCTGCCTCCCTCCCTGTCCGAATTTCCCAGGGCTCCTTTGTGTCGAAATTTGCGGTGGGAACAGGCTTTTCTTTTGCCTGGAAATATATTATAAATATAAGTGTTTATTTACATATCAGTGAAGGAGGCCATGGTATGGAGGAGGATAACAGAATTATAGTTCTTGAAAAAGAAAATGCAAAGCTGCGCGCAGATGTGGAGATGTTATTCGACACAGTAGTCCAGATGAAAGAAAGTTTGAATCTCCTTGTTAGCCGTTATATTACCAGTGAAAAGACTTGAAGGATTAAAAGTGAGGGCGGGAGAGGCCTGGTGATTATAATGCTTCTCCGGCCGCTTCTTTATTTAAGGGATTATGGGCGCGGCGCTTCGCGCAGCTTCAGCGTCAGATCCCAGATCATATCATGCATCCAGACAATGGTTTCCTCCAGTTCGGCGTTCTTCTGATGGAGCTGCCGGTTTTCTAATACGAGGGCGTCATATTGCGCCTTCATACCGGCAACGTCTCCCCGGCTGTTATTTTTCCTGTCCTCTTCAGTAATACGCTGCACAACGGAAGGGGCGGCTGCGGGGATACCCGCGATCTGTTCTGAAATCAGTTGATCCCGCAGTGTATAGTCTAAATCCATAAAATATTGATAACTCATGGGAAATATGCTCATCGGAATCTGGCACACAGGGCACACTGCATTTCTGGCAACCTGATAAAAGCCGTACCGGCCGCACTTTTTACAATAGTAAACGGTTAATTCTCGCATTGATTTATCTCCTGTTCATTTAATAATAATAAAAGGGCGTTATGGTACGTTCCCTCAAAGGAACAAACCCCCACAATAATATAAACGTTTGAAATGGAAAAATGTGACAGGATTTTTAAATTTTCTATATTTTATATTCTATGCAGCGAGTTCGGCAGATATGACAGATGAAACGGCGCAATAGATCTGGCGGTCTGTGTTTTCAGAAAAAAATACCGCGGCTGCCCCGAAGGGGCAGCGCACGGTATCTTTGAACGGATGATAGTAATATCTTACTGGATGATTCCTGAACTGTCAACAGTCCAGATTGTATCATTTGCATCTTTGATGTCCTTAAAGCCCTTGCCCAGTTCCGGTCTGGAAGAGGAGGTGGAACTTGCGGACGCCTGCTGGATTTTTCCGCTGGTGTTTACAAGGTAAGTTTTTTCGCCAATGGTAACCGGCTCATAGCGGAGCTCCGGATCGGCTTTCTTTAAGAGGCCATATACATAAACCTGATTGTCGCGCTCGCCGTGGAAGCCCTGTCCCTTGGAGGAACCGCCTGTGCTGAAGTACCAGGTCTGGTTCTCTTCCAGATCCTCGTCATAAATGGTCTGCTTGCCGGTCTGCATTACGCCGTTTTCGTCAAAATAGTAGTTGGCGGCGTTTCCGTTTTTGTCGGTTATGGTCTGCTTGCCGGTCTGCATTTCACCGTTCTCATTGAACGCGTAGCGCTTGGAGCTGATGGTGAAAATCTCCGTACCGTTTTCTCCGAAATAGGGCTCGCCGTTTTTGAAGTAGAAGGTATATTCCTCATCCGGATCGCTGAACCCGGGAGCACCTTCGATTGTGAGCCAGCCGGAAGCGCGGCCGCCGCCGTTCTCTTTGTCATAGTAGCGGAAATCGTTTAAGGAAACAACCTGTGTTTCGCCCTCCGCCGCCGGTTTTGCGAAAGCGATAAAGCCGGCCTCCGCCATATTGACCCATCCGGTCTGCATCTTTCCGTCGATAAAGGTGTAATATTTATTGTCGATTCTGCGATCCATCTGGTTTACGACCATTTTTCCGTCTTCGTCAAAATAGCTCCAGATTTCTTCATCGTCCGTATCCTGTGTGATCTCCTCTAAGAGAACCCAGCCCGTTTTGCGGGCGCCGTCATTTTCATCCCCGAGATAATAAGCAGAGCCGTCCAGTTCGAGAAGCCCTGTCATCATCAGGCCGTCTTCATCGAAGTAGTAGGTCTTATTGTCGATGGTCAGCCATTTGGACAGCGTGATTTTTCCGTCCTTTCCAAAGTAGTTCCAGCTTCCGACCGAAGGGGAGTCGGGGGTATCGTATGTCTCGTCGCTGTCAGCGGAGATCCAGCGGTTCTTAACCATCCGGCCTTCACTGTCCACGAAGTAATCGTCGATTCTCTGATTGACCGCTATCTCGCCGTCGTCATTGAGGTAGTACCAGTCGCCGCCTCTTTTCTTCCAGGTGTTGCTCTCCTGATAGCCGTCTTCGTCATAATAGTGCCAGCTTCCGTCTTCTTCCACCCAGCCCTCTGACGCCGCCATCGCGGTGTGGACTCCGGTGAAACCTGTCATGGTGGGTGTAGCTGCCGCCATTACTGCCGCAGCGGATAATACAGCCAAAATTGTTGTTTGCTTACGCATAAATAATCTCTCCTTTTTGTGTGATGAATGCCTGGCCGAAAATCCATCGTTGCATTACGGTTGTGATTATAGCGTATAATGCGGGGAAAAATCCAGTGCAGGTTGATGGAAGGAATGGAAGCGGATGACTGGGAGAAAAGTGGGAGGGGCTGTAGCCGTTCAGGCTGCCTGAACGGCTACGAGGGGTTACCGGGCAGCGGCGTGAGAAGGCCCTGAAGAGGATGTCAATTTCTATGGGATGTCCGGCATTCCGTATGGCGGCATATGGCAGCAGTTTGGGCGTCCCGGATTATGACGGCGGCTGCGCCAGAACGCCTGCCTGCGGCTGATACAGGGTGTCTGTAAGAAAATGCAGTTTAAGGACGCCCTGGAGGCGCTTTAGCATAGCGCTCACGTATTGGTTAATACTGTCCGCCTTCTGGCGCGCGATTTGGTAGTCCATGCTGGCATTAAAATAATTGTCGCCGTGGACGGTGTAGCCGTCAAAACCGGCGCAGGCGGCTTCTTTTACGCCTGTCCGGACGAGGACATTTAAAAGCATAACAAAGGAATTGTCAATGATTTCCGCGTCCGGGTCAATGAGCGCGCTGTAGTTTAAGGTGTAGTCAAAGGGAGCGCGGACATTGGTGATATTGGAGGTGGCAATGATCCGCACCGGCGCGCCGCAGCCCGCGGCGATGTCGAGCAGGCGGCTTTCAAGCTGCACATAGCGCCTGGAGTTGGTCAGGAACGCGTAGCTGATCGCGATGTCCTCTGGAATGTAATTGACAGCCAAGATGACAGGGGAGCGCTCCTGTATATAAGACAGAACCCGTTCCCTCTGGAGCTCCATATTTTTCCCGGGGCCCAGAAGAAGGAGCGGACGATTGCCAAGCGCTTCAGATAATTCCGCAATCGCGTCCTCGTCGCGGCATTCCCGGCTTTGGTAGTCGCGGTACAGCAGTTCGATGTGCTCTTTGTCATAAAGGAGCTTTTTTTCCGGGGCAATGGCATTTAAAATGGCGTTCAGCGCCCTGAGCGAAAGCGTATGCCTGTCCATGAGAAACCGCACATAGTTCGGATGGCAGTGGTTGGAGGCGGATATATAGTAAAACAGGTTATACCCCCAGGGGTTTTGACGGAACACAGGCATGATATTGATGTCAATGGCCTCCAGCATCTGGCTGATGTCATAGCGTTTCCCGCAGTTGTCATTCATGTACATGGAAATGAGCTCAATGGGAAGGTTCCCGGCGCTCTTTCCCATACCGTAGAGCGAGGCGTCAATCAGGATCAGCCGCTCCGCCGGCTCGCGGATGATTTCAATGCTGTTGGAATACGCGAGCTGGAAATTGTTGTGGGAGTGGTAGCCAATCGCAATTTCCGGATGCAGGTTCTGGTTGAGAAGGTCAAAATAATGCAGCAGGTTATCCTGGTGCAGCAGCCCATACGTGTCCACAATCGACAGCGCGTAAGGGTTCAAGGCATTGACAAGGCTTATAAGCCGCAGAAGCTCGGGATCCGTATAGCTGGTGATCGACACAGCCTGCACAAACACCTCGTATCCAAGCTCCTTCACCTGCCTGCAGAAATCAATGGCCTCCTCCATCACATGCTTTTTAAAGATAACGCGGATGCCGTCAATAAACGAATCCGCGCAGGGAGAAAGCCGGCTGATCGGACATGTGCCATAGTCGATCATGCCCACGATCATGGCGCCGCTCTTGTCCAGACGCTCAAAAATACGGTCCGCGCTTTCGGTGTCCGGCATAATGGTCCGGTTTCTGTCAAACGGACGCCGCTCATCCAAAAGCCCAATCTCCAGCACGTCCACGCCGGAGCTGATCAGCCGCTCAAAGATATTGACAATATTCGCATGCCCGAAATTCCAGTCATTGACAAAGCCGCCGTCGCGCAGGGTGCAGTCCAGAAGCTTTAACTGTTTCTGTCTCATATCCACATCTCCTTTCCCACGCTGCGTCAGTCCCGCAGAGCCGGCCGGCGCAGAGAATCAAGATACGCCCCTATCGCCTGAGGCGTCTCTGCCACAAAAACAGGGCAAAACTCCTCCCAATCCCCGGCCGAAGAAGGGCCGAAGCCATAGGTGACGCCGATAAACGCAGTCCCCGCCTGCGCCGCCCCCGCCCCGTCCAGGGACGTATCGCCGATCAAAACCCCTTCCTCACAGGAAAGTCCCAGCTTTTTAAGGCAGAGCCGCAGCACATCGCATTTTCCAAGCTTGTTCGCAGAATCGCTCCCGCAGATGCTGTCGCAGTAAGCGGCGATCCCGTAATGCTCAAGCAGCGTAAGCGCATAATCCGTCCGCTTCAAAGTCGCGACGCCGACGAGATAGCCCTCCCGCTTAAGCTTTTCAAGGAGCGCAAGGATTCCGTCATACGGAACGGCCTTTAAGAGATCATAGTCTTTATAGTGATCGCGGAAGACCTCCGTGGCCGCCGTGGCCTCTTCCTCATTCAGGCCATAGCAGCGGATCAGGGAATGCTTCACAGGCGGGCCGATAAAGGTGCGCATAACGTCGTCGCTTAAAGGCGGGTAGCCCATCCTCTGTGTCGTATAGCGGACGCTGGAGAGAACGCCTTCTTCCGTATTCATCAGGGTGCCGTCCAGATCGAAAATGATTCCGCGGTAGCGGGGGGTGGATTTATCTGTAATCATGGTTTTGTTCCTCCTGAGATTCGTTTGTGTGGTTTGATATGCCAATTATAGAGAAAAAGTGGAGAAAAAACAATACCTAACGTTTTTTAGGGGAGGGCTGGCCGGGGGAGGATCGTGAGGGGCCGCCGCGGGCAGCTTTTATATTCAACGGAACCCCGCTCCCTCCTCACGCTCCCCCCCTCTGATGTTCTTCCATCTCCGTCTTGTAGCTCCCCCCACAATATGCTATACTATGCATATTTAAAAGCACATTCCCAAATAACATACAGCAGTTTAAAGAAGAAAGGACTAAAAACCATGCAAAAAAAGGTTTCCAACTATCTGGCGGAGAAGCTGATAGAGGAAGGCATAACGAATGTTTTTATGATCACCGGCGGCGGCGCGATGCATTTGAATGACGCGATTGGGCATCAGGAGGGGCTTTCCTGCATGTATAACCATCACGAGCAGGCCAGCGCCATGGCGGCGGAGAGCTATGCGAGGATCCATAACCGGATGGCGGCGGTCTGTGTGACGACCGGCCCGGGAGGGATCAATGCGATGACCGGGGTGGCGGGGGCTTATATGGATTCGATTCCCATGCTGGTGATTTCCGGGCAGGTGCGGTATGATACATCGGCCCGCAGTACAGGGCTTGCGCTTCGCGCTATGGGAGATCAGGAGTTTGATATCACGAAGTCTGTGGCCAATATGACGAAGTATTGTGAGATGGTGATTGATCCCATGCGGATCCGGTTCTGCCTGGAGAAGGCGTTTTATCTGGCGCGCGTCGGGAGGCCGGGGCCGGTGTGGCTGGATATCCCCCTGAACGTGCAGGCTGCGCTGATCGAAACCGATGAGCTGACAGGCTTTGACAGGGAGGACTATGAGGCCGGGGGAACCGGCTGGGCGGCGCCTTCGGGGGCGGAGACTGCGGAGGATGAGGCCGGGAAGGGGGAGCGGCGCGAGCTTCTTCCCGGGAGGGTGACGAAGGAGACGGCGCGGGCGATCATAGAGAAGGTCAGGGCTTCCAAGCGCCCGGTGATCAATGCCGGGAACGGGATCCGGATCGCGGGCGCGCATGAGGTGTTTCTGCGCGTGGTCGATAAGCTGGGGATTCCGGTGGCCACCGGGGCGGACAGTATTGACTGCATCTATGACGAGCATCCCCTGTATGTGGGAAAAGGGGGAAATGTGGGGGATCGCGCCGGGAATTTTGCGATCCAGAACAGTGATCTTGTGCTCTCTCTGGGGAGCCGTTTAAGCTTCCGCCAGGTCGGATATTATTATACCACATGGGCCAGGGAGGCGTATGTGATAGCAAATGACATTGACGCGGAGGAGCTCAAGAAGCCCACGCTTCATGTGGATATGCCGGTTCACGCCTGCGTGGAGGATCTTCTGAGCGTGATGGAGGAGGTTCTGGACGCGGAGGGGACGCCGGAGGGCGCCGCGCCGATAAGGGAAGAATGCCGGGCGGCCCAGGAGGAGTGGGTAAAGCGCTGCCAGGGCTGGAAGCGGGATTATCCGGTGGTGCTGCCGCGCCATTTGGAGGGAGGAACCGGGACGCAGGCGAATGTGTACGCGTTTGCGTATGAGATGAGCCGGAGGCTGAATGAGGGCCAGATCGTGGTGGTTGGAAACGGCTCGGCGAATGTGGTCTGCGGCCATGGAAATATCATGAAAAAGGGCCAGCGCTTTATTTCCAATTCCGGCATTGCCTCCATGGGATACGGGCTTCCGGCCGCGATCGGGGCCAGCGTGGCCGAGCCGTCGCAGGACATCGTGCTTGTGACCGGGGACGGGAGCATTCAGATGAATCTGCAGGAGTTACAGACCGTGATCGGTTATAAGCTTCCGATCAAGATATTTATCATCAATAATGAGGGCTATCATTCGATCCGGCAGACGCAGAAAAGCTTTTTCGGGGAGCCGCTTGTGGGGATCGGGGCTGACAGCGGGGATCTGACGTTCCCGAGCATGGAAAAGCTTTCCTGGGCCTATGGCTTTCCCTATGTGTCCATCCGCAGCAATGAGGAGATCGGGGAAAAGGCAGAGGAGACGCTGGCGATTGAGGGGCCGGTGATCTGCGAGGTGTTTGTGACGCTTGATCAGAATTTTGAGCCCAAGTCCGCGTCAAAGAAGCTGCCGGACGGAAGCATGGTTTCCGCGCCGCTGGAGGATCTGGCTCCCTTCCTTCCGGATGAGGAGATGGAAAAAAATATGCTGATCCCGAGAGTGAGGATGAAGGAATGAGGATTGTAGCGACAGGAGCGACGAGCTTCGTGGGCGCAGGGGCCGTGAGGGAGCTTCTGCGCCGCGGCCATGAGGTCTGCGCGGTACTTCGCGAGCATTCCGTGAAGGCGGATCGTTTAAAGGAGAACGGCGTTTTTCCGGAGAGGCTTACGGTTTTAGAGGCGGATTTAGGGGAGCTTTCGCGTCTGACAGAATGGATTGAGGAACCGTGCGATGTGTTTCTGCACATGGGCTGGCGGGGAGCGGGGAGCGGCGACCGGGGAAAGGAAGAGATTCAGAGGGAGAGCGTGAGGGATGCGCTGGGGGCGGTGCGGACTGCGGCCCTTCTGGGCTGTAAGAGGTTCCTTTTTACAGGCTCCCAGGCGGAGTACGGCGTCCATGACTGCCTGACAGACGAGGAGACGCCGTGCCGCCCGACCTCCTTTTACGGGGAGGCGAAGCTTGCGGTGCTCCGGGAGGCGAAGGAGCTTTGCAGGCTGCATTCCATGGATTACGGCCATATACGGATTTTCAGCGTGTACGGGCCGGGGGATCATCCCTGGTCCCTGGTGTCGTCCTGCCTCGGCACGTTTTCAGAGGGCGGCCGGATGGAGCTTTCGGCGTGTACGCAAAAATGGAATTTTCTGTATATTGATGATGCGGCGCGGGCGCTTGCTGACTTAACGGAATTTGAGGGAACGCTTTCGGATTTCGGGTGCGTCTATAATCTGGCGGGCCCCATGGATGAGACGGGGCCTCTGCGCGGGTTTGTGGAACAGATGTATGAACTCTGCGGCCGGAAGGGAAGCATGGCGTACGGCCTTTGTCCCCCGAACGCCGAGGGCGCGGTCAATCTAATCCCGGATATCAGGAAACTTTGGAAAGTGACGGGATGGGAGCCAAAAATAAGATTTGAGCAAGGAATCCGTAATATGTTAAGAAAATTGTAGGTTGTCAAATAGAGGAAAGGCGGTTAGAATATAGGTTACAGTTTCTGAAAATGTGTGTTTACGATGCGCGATGGCGGACCGCGCTGCGTGCGGCGGCAGGAGGCCGAAGGGCGGAATCAGGAGATTGTTCCACATGAAGAAAATCAGTATTTTGATCCCCTGTTACAATGAAGAGGAAAATGTCGCTCCGATCAGCGCCGAGGTGGTGAAAACCCTTGAAGTGGAGCTTCCGGAATACGACTATGAGCTTATATTTATTGACAATGACTCCACGGATCAGACGAGGCCGATCCTGCGCAGGCTCTGTGCGGACAATCCAAGGATAAAAGCCATCTTTAACGCAAAGAATTTTGGGCAGTTCAACTCTCCTTACTACGGCATGCTGCAGGCGGACGGCGACTGCGTGATCAGCATGGTGGCGGATTTTCAGGATCCGGTGGAGCTGATCCCAAAGTACGTGCGGGAGTGGGAGAACGGCTACAAAATAGTGATAGGGATCAAGACAGGCAGCAAAGAAAACCCGGTTATGTACGGGCTGAGGAGCTGCTATTATAAATTAATTAAAAAGCTCTCGGATGTGGAGCAGATCGAGCATTTTACGGGTTCCGGCCTGTATGACCGCGATTTCATCGAGATACTCAGGAGTCTGGACGATCCGACTCCTTTTCTGCGCGGGATCGTGGCGGAACTGGGCTATAAGCGCAAGGAGATCCCTTACGTCCAGCCGGAGCGCCGCGCAGGGAAGACGCACAATAATTTTTACCGCCTCTATGACGCGGCGATGCTGAGCGTTACATCCTATACCAAGGTGGGACTGCGCCTGGCGACGATTTTCGGGGGTGTCTGCGCGGCGGTGAGTATGGCGGTGGCAGTGTTTTACCTTGTGATGAAGCTTCTGTACTGGTATGATTTTCCGGCCGGCATGGCCCCGGTTCTGATCGGCATGTGCTTTCTGGGTTCGGTGCAGATCTTTTTTATCGGGCTTGTGGGGGAATATATTTTATCCATTAATTCCCGTGTGATGAAGCGGCCTCTGGTTGTGGAGGAAGAACGGATTAATTTTGGTGAGCAGGATGAAATTTAATGTTGATGTGGTCAGAATCAGGGAAAATACCATTCAGTTAAATGGCTGGGCGATAGGGAGGACGCCGGATGCAGAGATTACGTATGCGGTGGAGGACGCCTCGCATCATCCCATCCGGTTTCAGTATGTTTCCACCAGGCGGGACGATGTGAGCCAGATCTATTACGGAAAGACGATCGACCGGGAGTTTGGTTTTGATATCCAGTTTCCGTATGAGCGGGGGAAGGACTATTATCTGGTGATCCGGGGCGAAAAGCGCCGGATCCGCGTGAAGTATAATGAGGCCCTGATCAAAAAGCGCGGCAGCGTGGCCCATAAGCGCCTCAAAAAGATTCAGGATCTGATGAATATGGAAACCGTGCATGTCTGTATGGAGTTCTGGCGTGAGAACGGCTTAAAGGCCCTGATTCTCAAATCAAAGCACAAGCTTCAGGGTATTGACAATGACTATGACTACGGTGAATGGTATGAACTTACGAAGCCGTCCGCGGAGGAGCTGGATCGCCAGAGGGCGGATCGCCTTCCCGATATGCCGAAGTTTTCGGTTATTATTCCCGCCTATAAGACGCCGGAGCGTTATCTGAAGGAGATGCTGGACTCCATCGCGGCGCAGACGTATGCGAACTGGGAGGTCTGCGTGGTGGACGGAAGCCCGGCCGGGGAGAGTGTGGAGCGGGTGCTGCGCCGCTATGCGGAGCGCGACCGCCGCTTTAAATATGCGGTCCTGGGAGAGAATAAGGGCATAGCGGGCAATACGAACGCGGCCATGGATATGGCGGACGGCGATTATATCGTGCTCGCGGATCACGACGATGCCCTGACGCCCGACGCTCTCTACGAGTGTGCAAAATGTATCTGCGCTCATCCGGACTGCGATGTGCTGTATTCGGATGAGGATAAGCTGGATATGGACGGCGGGGCGCTGTTTGATCCCCACTTTAAGCCGGATTTTAACCCGGATCTGCTGTGCAGCGTGAACTATATCTGCCATTTATTTGTGGTGAGCCATGATCTGGCGGCGCGTGTGGGCGGCTTTCGCCATGAATTTGACGGGGCGCAGGATTATGATTTTATTTTCCGGTGCACGGAGGGCGCGGCCCGGATCTGCCATATTCCAAAGGTGCTCTACCACTGGCGCTGCCATAAGGATTCGACGGCCAGCAACCCGGAGAGCAAGCTCTATGCCTTTGAGGCCGGGGCGAGGGCGATTATGGCCCACTATGAGCGGGCGGGCATTGAGGCAGAGCGCGTGGAAAAGGGCGTGGATTATGGGATTTACCACACGGTTTACCGGATTGCGGGCTCGCCGCTCGTCTCTGTGATTATCCCGAATAAGGATCACAGACAGGATCTGGACACCTGCATACGCGCGATCCTGGAGCGTGCGACATACCGCAATATGGAATTCATTATTGTGGAAAACAACAGCGCGGAGCCGGAGACATTTTCCTACTATGACCGCATCCAGAAGGAGCGGGAAAATATCAGGGTTGTGACATGGGAGCGGGAATTTAATTATTCGGCGATCAATAATTTCGGCGTTACCTTTGCCAGGGGGGAATACCTTCTGTTTTTGAACAATGATACAGAGCTGATCGCTGAGAATTTTGTGGAGGAGATGCTGGGCCTGTGCCAGCGGCCGGATGTGGGAGCCGTGGGGGCGCGTCTCCTTTATCAGGACGATACGATTCAGCACGCTGGCGTGGTAGTGGGATTTGGCGGTATTGCCGGGCATACGTTCATCGGCCTCCATCAGGCAGAGAACAGCTATTTCCACCGCGCCATGAGCACGCAGGATTACAGCGCCGTGACGGCGGCCTGTATGATGACGAAAAAGAGCCTGTTTGAGGAAGCGGGGGGCTTTACCGAAGAGCTTGCCGTGGCCTTTAACGACATTGATTACTGCATGAAAGTGCGCCGCGCCGGAAAGCTGGTGGCCTATAATCCGTACGCGCTGCTTTACCACTATGAATCCAAGTCCCGGGGCCTTGAGAACACGCCGGAAAAGGTGGCCCGCTTTAACCGGGAGATCCGGATTTTTGCAGAGCGCTGGCCGGAGATTTTGCGGGACGGGGATCCGTATTACAATCCGAACCTGACGCTGCGCAAATCGAATTTTGCCCTGAGGGATCTGAAAAAGGAAGGGATCGGGGAGCCGTACCGGCTGGAAGTTTAGGAGTTACTGTGTGGAGGTAAACGCGTATGGATAATACAGCGACCGTGGTGATCCCGAATTACAACGGACTGAAATTTTTGGATACATGTATGGAAGCGCTGAAAGCCCAGACATACCGCGCCTTTAAAGTGCTGGTGATCGATAACGGCTCCACGGACGGGAGTGTGGAATGGCTGAAGGAGCGCGGGATCGACACGATATTTCTTCCGGAGAATATAGGCTTTTCGGGCGCGGTGAATATCGGGATTAAGGCCAGCGCCACGCCCTATGTGATTCTCCTGAATAACGATACCAGAGCGGATTCCTATTTTGTGGCGGAGATGATTCGTGCGATTGAACGCTCGCCCCGTATTTTTTCGGTCAGCAGCAAGATGATCCAGATGGGCCGGCCGGATCGGATGGACGACGCGGGCGATATGTATTCGGTTTTGGGCTGGGCCTTCCAGAGAGGGGTAGGCCGGGATGCGGGGAAATACAGGCGCTCCCGCCGCGTATTTTCCGCATGCGCCGGAGCGGCGATTTACCGGAAGGCCGTGTTTGAAGAGATCGGGTATTTTGATGAGCGTCATTTTGCATACCTGGAGGATATGGACGTGGGATACCGGGCGCGCCTTTACGGGTATGACAATATTTACTGCCCGCATGCGCTTGTGCAGCATGTGGGCAGCGGGACGAGCGGCTCGAAATATAATCCGTTTAAGGTAAGGCTTGCGGCGAGGAATAATATTTATCTGATTTATAAAAATATGCCCGCCTGGCAGATGGCGGTAAACGGCCTGCCCATCGCGGCGGGGATGTTTGTGAAATATTTGTTTTTTAAAAAACTGGGGTATGAAAAAGAGTATGTGGACGGCTTGAAGGAAGGGGTTAAGACAGCTCGCGGCTTAGACAGGGCCGTACAGAAGCGGCGGGACCGGAAGCAGGAGCTGTTGGTTGAACTGGAGCTGATTGCTGGCACATGTTTGTATATATATGAGTTCGCTGCCAGACAGATAGCAAAGTTTTAGTGAAAGGTTGAGGTGGCTTATGAATTACGATGATGAGCTGGAGCGCGCGCGGGCCCGCCGGTCACAGCGGGGAAGAAGCGGCGCGCAGGGCCGCGGCTCCGGTTATGGCAGAAGCGGCGGCTCTGCCAGGGATCCGTATGGCTCCGGAGGCAGGGCCAGGACTGCATCTTCGCCGTCTTCCCAGAGAGCGCCGGGAGGGAGCCGGTCAGGAGGCTCCAGGGCGTTTCATTCCGGCTATAACGGGCCCAAGGGAGGGGAGGCGTCCTCCCATGGCGAACAGGCGCAGAGAGGGAGCAACCGCGGCATTTACCGCCGCAGGAAAAGGCAGGATAAGAAAAAGAAGATCATCATGATCCTTCTGGCGGTTGTGGCGGTGCTGGCGCTGGCGATCGGCGGGACGCTCTGGTACGTTTATCAGCGGACATGGGGATCCCTGGCCAAAATTGAGTTTAACGAGTCAGCGGTGCTGAACCCGAACCTGTCCCCGGAGCAGATCGAGGGCATGAAAGGCTATATGACCGTGGCATGCTTTGGCGTGGACTCGCGTATGGATAAAAACGGCAAGCTGAACGTGGGTAAGGGAACCAACGCAGATGTGAATATGATTGCCAGCATTAATCTGGAGACGGGCGAGATCCGTCTGGTTTCCGTATTCCGCGACAGTTATTTGAATATCAATGACAAAAATTCCTATAATAAGATTAACGCGGCGTATGCGCAGGGCGGCCCGGAGCAGGCGGTAAAGGCTTTGAACAAGAACCTGGGCTTAAATATCACGCAGTATGCGACCTTTAACTGGAAGGCGGTGGCGGATGCCATCAATATCCTGGGCGGGGTGGATGTGGATATCAGCGAATCGGAGTTTTCGTGGATAAACGCCTACATTTCGGAGACCGTTAAGGAGACCGGGCTTGGGTCCGTGCAGCTTACGCATGCCGGAGAAAATATCCATCTCGACGGCGTCCAGGCCGTGGCTTACGGGCGTCTGCGCCTGGGAGACACGGACTATGCGAGAACAGAGCGCCAGCGGATTATCCTGAATAAAGCGTTTGAAAAGGCGAAACAGGCGGACTGGGCGACGTTAAACAATATTATCCAGACCATCACGCCGCAGCTTGCGACGAATGTGACGCCGGCGGATCTGATTCCGTTAGCCAGGAATATTACGAGATACCATATGGGCGAGACAGCGGGCTTCCCGGCCGCCAGAGGCGAGATGGATGTGGGCGAAATTGGAGACTGCGTTATTCCGAAAACACTGGAATTCAACGTGAAAGTTCTCCACGAATTCCTTTTTGACGAAACAGATTATGTGGTTCCGTCCAATGTGCTGGAGTACAGCCGCCATATCGCCAATGTGACGGGCATGAGCACAGAGGGCAAGGTGATCGGCCATGTTCCGGTGGATCAGGGCCTCAATGCCTCTGTTTATGTAAGACGCCGCGCGCAGCGCCAGGCAGAACAGGACGCAAAGGCCAGGCAGACAGAAGAGGAAGAGACAGAGACAGAGGAGTCCACGGACGAGACGGGTGAAAGCGGCACAGAGGATGAAAGCCTGTTTGATCCGGAGGAAGACTGGCCGTATATTGACTGGGGAGACAACTGGCCGGATGATGACGAGTGGGGAGAGGAAAACCCGACCGGTCCGGGCGGCACGCAATCAAGGCCCGGCGCGTTTCCTTCCCAGCCGGGGGGAACCACGACCAGGCCCGGTACGTCAGCCACACAGCCGGGGGGAAGCGCGACGCGGCCCGGCGGATCGACTGCGCAGCCGGGAGGAAGCACGACGCGGCCCGGCGGATCGACTTCACGGCCGAACCAGACGACAGAGGCGGATGAAGGAAATGACGGACAGGGTCCCGGAGGCGCCGGCACTACGCCGCCGCGCTATGAGAAGCCGGGAAGCCAGACCACAGAGGCTTACGAGACAGAGGAAGAGCCCGGCAGCGTGACGCCGCCGGACAGGACGCCTGGGACAACCGGCGCGGCGCCGGGAGACCGCGCCCCTGCCGGACAACCGGCGCCAGGAAGCAGCGCCCCGGGCGGCACGTCGCCCGGGGGCGGGCAGTCCGTAAACAATGCGCCGGCTGATACGCAGATCTCCGCGGAGGGGAACGGCGCTCCGGGAGGCGCCCTGGCGGGCCCGGGGGCTTAGTATACGGTACAGTACGCCGGCCCGGCGCGCGGGCAGGATAACAATAAAGACGGTTACGGTGAAATACTATGATAAAAGATAACCAAAAGCGTCTGAACCATTTCCATATACTTCTTGACGCGCTTGTGATTATTTGTTCCTATGCATTGGCATGGTTTATTGTAAACGCTACGCTGTGGTTTGACGTAACGGCGGAAAATAAGAACGCCATGGCGGCTGTCTATCTGGCGGTCGGCGCGGCGATCGTGCCGTTTTATCTGTTCCTGTACGCCTTCTTCCAGCTCTATACCCCCAAGAGGGTGCAGAGCCGGCGGGTAGAGCTGGCGAATATCGTAAAGGCCAATGTCATCGGGCTTTTGTGCATTGCCCTGATCCTGTATCTGTGCAGAAAGAACGAATATTTCCGGAATTTCTCGAGCCCAATGCTGATGCTGTTTTTTGCAATCAACATTATATCCGAGGCTTTGATGCGGAATCTGCTCCGGATGGGACTGCGCTCCCTGCGTTCAAAAGGCTATAATCAGAAGCACCTGCTTTTAGTGGGCTACAGCCGGGCGGCGGAGGGCTTTATTGACCGCGTGAGGCTGAATCCGGAATGGGGATATAACATCCGGGGCATTTTAGACGACTGGCAGGAGTGGGGAAAGGAATACAGGGGAGTCCGGGTGATCGGAAAGATCGGCGATCTGAACACGATTCTGGAGCTTAATACCCTGGATGAGATCGCGATCACCTTAAGCATCCGCGAATATGAAAAGCTGGAGCGGATTGTGGCGGGATGCGAGAAATCCGGGGTTCACACGAAATTTATACCGGATTACTATAACTTTATCCCCACCAGGCCGTTTATGGAGGATCTGCAGGGACTTCCGGTGATTCATATCCGCCATGTCCCCCTGACGGGCCTGCTGAACGCAACCATTAAGCGCAGCGTGGATCTGATCGGGGCGGCTGTCGCGCTGGTTCTCTTTTCACCGGTGATGCTTATCGCGGCGGCGGGCATCAAGCTCACCTCCCCGGGACCGGTTATCTACAGCCAGGAACGGGTAGGGCTTCACAACCGGCCGTTTAAGATGTATAAATTCCGCTCCATGGAGGTTCAGCCGCCTGCGCGGGAGAAGAGCCAGTGGACGACGCCGGGCGATCCCAGAGTGACGTCCATCGGCCGCTTTATCAGAAAGACCAGTATTGACGAGATGCCGCAGCTTTTTAATGTATTAAAGGGAAATATGAGCCTGGTGGGGCCAAGGCCGGAGCGTCCGTTTTTTGTAGAGAAATTTAAGGAGGAGATTCCGCGCTATATGATCAAGCACCAGGTCCGCCCCGGAATGACCGGCTGGGCTCAGGTAAACGGCTACAGGGGAGACACATCGATCACGAAACGGATCGAGCACGATCTCTATTACATTGAAAACTGGACGCTGGGATTTGACGTGAAGATTTTATTTCTGACCTTTTTTAAGGGATTTATTAATAAAAATGCGTATTGACAGTGTATAATCATAACAGTTCAGACGGGGGCGTCTTCCTGCCTGTCTGGACGGTTACGGATAATCAGTGAGGGTGAACTTTGGATCAGTGAGGGCGGTTATATGGGATATGATGAGACAGATTCGCCCCGGAGGGACCGGGGACGCAATCGGCAGCCCGTGAAAAGGATGGGCGACAGGGACATACCATACAGAAGAAGCAAAGAGCCCGGACATAAGGAACCCGGGCTTAACCTGATCACAGATTCGTTTCGCGATCAGAGACGGCGCGAGCCGCGGGCAGGCCGCGGGGGGCCGGGGAATGTGCAGACGCCCGGCAGGCGGAGAGGAACGGTTGACGTGCAGGTTTCCGGTCCCGGCAGGGAGCGGGAAAAGGCGTGGAGAGCAGACGGCCGCGGTATGCCGGCGGACGCGCAGAGGCCGGAGAGGAACGGTATCCCGGCGGATGCGCAGAGGCCGGAACGAAACGGTATTTTGCTGGATGCGCAGGCCAGCGGCAGGCGCAGAGCCATGGCGGGGCCGTCTGTATCATCAAAGAGCTCTCTGGCTGAGGGGCCGCTGATCATGTCCGGCCGCAAGGCGCTTCACGGTTCAGGACAGGAGGAGAGGCGCCCGGGCCAGGGACGAAATGGCGGCGCGCGGGCGGCGGCGCGCCAGAGCGCGGCGGCCCACACGCCTCCTCCTGCCCGCCATGCTTCGCCGGAGCGCGGCTCGCGCGAGGCTTCGTCTCACGAATCCATCTATGAGGATCCGGCCCGCCGCAGGGCCAAAAAACGGAAGAGGAGGATCCGCATCATCCTGCTGGAGGCGGTTATATTTGTCGGCGTCATGGTCTTTGCCGGTTATTCGTATATCAACAGCCGCCTGGGCATGATGCAGCAGCTTCCCTGGGATCCGGAGGAGATTCGGAATGTGGATATATCCGAGGAAAAACAGGAGCAGATGAGGGGCTACTGGACAATTGCCATATTCGGCGTGGACAGCCGGAATACGTCGGTTGGCAAGGGTAATAATTCGGATGTGAATATCATCTGCAACATTAATCAGGATACCGGGGAAATCCGTCTGGTATCGGTCTATCGGGATTCCTACCTCAATGTGAACGACAAAAACTCCTATAATAAAATCAACACGGCATACCTGCGCGGCGGTCCGGAGCAGGCGGTAAAGGCGTTAAATAAAAACCTGGATCTGGATATCGATGACTACGCGACCTTTAACTGGAAGGCGGTGGCGGATGCCATCAATATCTTAGGAGGTATTGACTTAGAGATCAGTGAGCCGGAATTTTATTATATCAATGCATTTATTTCAGAGACGGTTACGGCGACAGGTCTGGGATCCACGCAGCTTAAGCATGCGGGGATGAACCATTTAGACGGAGTGCAGGCCGTTGCGTACGGCCGCCTGCGCCTGATGGATACGGACTTTGCGCGCACGGAGCGCCAGAGAAAAGTCATTGCCCTGGCGTTTGAGAAGGCAAAGCAGGCGGACTGGGCCACGATTAACAATATCATCCAGACCGTATTTCCGCAGGTCGCCACCAGCGTCGATATGGGCGATATCCTGACCATGGGGCGCGGCATAACGAAATACCATCTGAGCGAAACCATGGGCTTTCCCTCTGCCAGAGGCGATGCGAAGCTCAAGAGCAAGGGCGCGTGCGTGATCCCCCAGACGCTGGAAAGCAACGTGGTAGAGCTCCATAAGTTCCTTTTCGGGGATGAGGATTACAGGCCGACCGAAACGGTGAAAAGCATCAGTCAGAAGATCATCGCGGACACAGGGCTTTCAAAGAATGCGAAATCATCGGGCGATGTGGGAACCGCGGGTGGATCGGTTCCCAGGACCACCGCGGCGGCATCCCTGGAGGAGAGCGGTACAGAAGAGGAGCGCGAAGCCGGGGAAGAAAAGGAAGAGACAAAAGAAGGAAGGAACGCGCTTTCGGACAGCTTAAGCGGAGCGGAGCGGGAGACGGATTCCGGCGGAAACTTAATCCTGCCGCCGGGAGGATATGAGACAAACGGGGCGGGAGGCCAGACGCAGCGGGGCCAGTCAGAGGAAAACGGCGGGGAAGAAGCCGCGCCGTACAACCCGTCCCGCGCACAGGAGGAAACGCCGGGCGCGCCCGGGGGAGCGGCGGCGCATCCGGGCGTGCAGAGCGATACCGGAGTGATCATCGCGCCGGGCGGCGTCCGCCCGGGCGGGGAGCCTTCCGGAGGTGTCCGTCCGGGGCAGAATATGTCAGGGAATGTCTATCCGGGCCAGGACGCGGCTGAGAGCGTCCGTCCCGGACAGGATCAGCCGACACAGGGGCGTGTGGAATTTTACGGCCCGCCGGGAACGTAATGTACTTCCAAAATCTCACAAAATCAGGCGCGCGAGATTCTGAGAGTGCATCGAAAGGAAAGGAAGTAATATCAGTGATCTGTCCGAAATGCGGCTGCGAGGCGGCCGGAAATTTTTGCAGCAACTGCGGCGCGCTTTTGGAGAACCGGGCCTTAGAGCGGGAGAGGGAAAACGACGGTGAGAAATGGGAGAGGCTCAAGCTTCCCCGGGACACAGGCGGGGCGGACGTAAGCGTCCGGGAAACGCCCGAGTACAGGGATCCGGAAAACGGCCGGGACAGAAAAAGGGAAAAACCGGAGAAAAGCGCGCGTTCAAGGGCGCGGGACGGCGCAAAAAGGCAGTCCCGCTCCTCAAAAAAAGAGAAAAAGGAGGAGGCGGCGAAGGAAAAGGCCGCCCGGAAAATCAGGCGTCAGCTCGAAAAACGCATTGAGACACTGGAGGAGGAGCAAAGCAGGGAACGCCTGCTTCGCGAGCGAAACGCAAAGCAGGCGGCGCGTGAAAAAGACGCCCCGCAGGATGAAAGAAACGGGGCGTCCCCTGGCGAGGCGATAGGAAACGCAGCAGCAAAGGGAATAACAGGCGCTGTTGTCCTGCTGTCGCGCGTCATGCAGATTCTCTGCGCCCTGTGCATGGCGGGAATGGTCTGGATGACGGGAAGAGCCTTCTGGTATGGACGGAAGGGGCTCGGGAGCGTTGCGGCCATTGCGGCTGAGGAAAACTATGGCCTGGCTCTTTACCTGTGCGCGGCAGGAGTCACCCTGTTTCTGGGGGTGGTCTGGTGCCTGTGGATTCTTTCCAGAAAGGCGTCCGGCGGCGGCGTCCGCATGAAAACGTATGATACAGGCCGCGGCCTGATTCCGTTCCTTCTCTGCATAGCGGCCGTTTACGCGGCGCTTCCGGCGTCGGCTCTGCTTCCGGCAGACAAAGAGGCGTTTCATGGGATCGTCAGAGGGGCGGCGGCTGTTCTGGAGGCAGTGAATGCGAATCACGAATTTCTCGCGTTCAGCAGTACGGCCGGGGCGGTTCTGTCCCTGATCCGCAGGCTTTTGCGGGTGTAAAAGGGGAGAAGGCCGTTCAATTTATAAGCTCATCCAGAGGCGCGAACCGATACCCCATTTCCTCCCATTTCGTCAAAAGCTCATCCAGAATCTGCCCGTTCGTCCTGGACGTGCTGTGCAGAAGCACGACTGCGCCGGGATGAATCCGTCCCAGAAGCTTTTGGAAGGCTTCTTCCCTGGAGGGCTGCTTATCCTCATACCAGTCCACATAGGCGAGACTCCAGAAAAAGGTGTGGTACCCCATTTCATCTGCCATCTGAAGGTTGCTCTCACTGTATTTTCCCTGGGGCGGGCGGTAGAATTTCTTCATTTCCTGTCCGGTTGTCTCTTTATACAGCGCTTCCAAATCGGTCAGCTCCTTCTGAAACGCTTCCTTTGTAGATATTTTTGACATATCCGGGTGATGGAAGGTATGGTTTCCCACGGTATGCCCTTCCGCTGCCATGCGCTTCACAAGCTCAGGGCTCGTTTCCAGATAATTCCCGACCAGAAAAAAGGTTGCCGTCGCCCGGTGCTTTTTTAAAGCGTCCAGGATTGCCGGCGTGTTCCCGTTTTCATAGCCCGCGTCAAAGGTCAGATAGATCACCTTCTCCTGCGCGGGGCCGGCATAGTAGGCGTGAAACTGCTTTAAATAATCCGATGTCGCATTCCCAACGGGCGTCTGCCCCTCGCTCTGAAAGCTCAGACCCCAGTTGCCGTCGGCAGAAGCAGGGGCCGCCGGCTGCCCGCAGGGAATTGCGGCGGGAACCGATGGCTGTTCATTTGTAAAATGAGCCACGGCGCGGGCTGACAGGTTACCTGCGCAAAACGCCATGGCGAACAGGAGCGCGGTTTTGAGAATGCGTTTCTGGAATGGAAATTTGAAGGGAATCTGCATAAGAGTGCTCCGTTTCCGGGCGTGATTACTGAATTATATGAGGGGGCGGAGGGTATCATGTATTGAAATGTGCAGAAAACATTACGATTTGTGATTTAGGTGAGCGAGGGGGGGGGGCAGTACGGCCTACGTTACTGGAGAGCTATAGATTATAAGAATTGTCAATAAAAGTAACACTTCAGGTTACCAATAAAATGTTGTACGAGAGGGAATTCTGAGAAAACTTGTTCCATAATAAAATAAAGCCAGAGAAAAAAGCTGTGTAGTATCAATTACCAGGAGGAATATTATGATGCCCGACTATATAAAGGTCAATAAAAGCGCCGACAGGATCGACATATGGTTTTACAATGAAAACGACAAGCCCTTTTCCATTGGCGAAAAGATGTGCGAAATCAATGAAAATGCGTACATGAACGGCTATAACTGGGACGCCTTTTTTAATTATTACCTTGCCGAAAATGCCCCCGACATCTTAGAAGGACTGGAAAGCAACCCGGAAGCAGGTTCCTATACCGCCTTCTGTGAACCGGGCGGAGAAAACGAAAAAAAGGCAGAACGCTTTGCGCAGATTATCATATCGCTAATAGAACATGAAGATGAGCTGTATCGGATTGTGCGTGAAAAAGGTGATGAAGTCGAGTGGGACTAATTCCCCCCAATAATAAAATGTACCATCGGAATTTTACTGTGCCTGCAAGGAATGTAAATATGCCCGAAGTAAAGGCAGCAGGCTGCCCTCTCGCGATCCTCCCGCCAAAAGGCCCGCAATTTCTTCGCGCCAAAAACATTTATCCCCCGAATAGCGCCTTGTAAATCCTCCCCGGATATAGTAAAATAAAAACATTGGTTCATTTACGCCGCATAAAACAGATAAAGAGGCATAAAATCATGGAAAAAAGCAGAATCGAAAAGCAATTTGAATTTTGCCGCGAGATCGATAAAGAAAAATTTATCGGCCGCCAGACCTACTTAACCGACAGAAACAGCAAGGAAAACGACGCCGAGCACGCCTGGCATATGGCGCTTATGGCTGTGCTTTTAAGCGAATATTCCAATGAACCCATCGATGTTTTAAAGACGGTCACCATGCTGCTGCTTCATGATCTGGTGGAGATAGACGCAGGGGATACCTACGCCTACGACGAGGAGGCGAAGAAAACCCAGAAGCAGCGCGAGCTGGCGGCGGCGGATCGCATCTTCGGCCTGCTTCCGGAGGATCAGCAGGAGAAGCTACGGGGGCTCTGGGAGGAGTTTGAGGCGGAGTCTACGCCGGAGGCGCGGTTTGCGAGGACACTTGATAATATTCAGCCGACGATGCTGAACGCGGCGACGGACGGCCGTTCCTGGGCGGAGCGCGGAGTGCGTTTAAGCCAGATTTTGGGAAGAAATCAGAATACCGGCAGAGGTTCCGAGACGCTGTGGAAGTATTCCTATGAACATTTCATTCTGCCCAATGTGGAAAAAGGGCGGATTAAGAACGAGTAGCGCAGCGGTTGATGTACTCCCGGAATCTCGCCGCGCCTGATTTTGTGAGATGATTTTTTGTCAGATGCGCACAAATGTATGAGGCGTATGCTGATTAAATTTGGGTGCATCTGGCGGAAAATCAGCCGCAAAGGCAGGCGCGGCGAGATTCCGGGAGTACATGTTGGTACAAAGGAGGATAAACGTGGCAATTCAGGGGGAAACGAGGCAGAAGCCCCGAAGCCGGATCCGCGAGCCAAAGCGGTATCAGGTGATTATGCACAATGACGATTATACTCCCATGGATTTTGTAGTGAAGATCCTGATGGAAGTCTTTCACAAAGGAAAAGAGGAGGCGGTAGCCCTGATGATGAATGTACATAAGGGCGGCCAGGCGGCGGTGGGCAGTTACCCTTATGATATTGCCGTATCGAAGATCCGGATCGTGACAGAGAGGGCAAAGGAAGAGGGATATCCGTTCCGGCTGACGCTTAAGGAGGCATAGGAGATGAGAGTGACAAGGGAAGTGGCGGATGTCTTAAACGCCACCTTTGAAGCGGCCGCCAGGGAGCATTATGAGTTTGCGACGCCGGAGCTTCTTTTATATCAGATTGCCGGCTGCGAGACGTTCCGGGAAGCATTTGAGAACTGCGGCGGCGATGCGGACAGCTTACAGGATCGCCTGATCGGGTATCTGAAGGAGAATGCGGAGCCCGCGGGCCAGACGGATAAACCGGAGATGTCGGCCGGGCTTGAGACGGTTCTGATCCGCGCCCAGGAGCAGGCGGATGACTGCGGGAAGGAAGCGGTCGAGCTGCAGCATCTGGTGTATGGGTTTTATTTTCTGAAGGAGAGCTATGCCGTTTTCTACATGGAGACAATGGGCGTGGGGAAGACGGATCTTCTGCGGGAATTGACCGTTATATACAGTGAGATCCGGGAGCGCTATGATGCGCGCCGCACCCGTATCAGCCGGGAGCAGCAGGCGGAGCGGGAAGGAAAACGGAGAGCGGGCCGGGGAAAGGATGCGGGCGCGGACCGGGAAGAGGACGATATAGACAGCGGGAGAGAGGAAGGCCGGGAGGCTTCGGGGGACAGCAGAAGCCAGCGGTGGAGGCGCTATGTCACCTGCGTCAATGAGGAGCTTAACGGCGTGAATCCCCTGATCGGGCGCGAGGAGGAGCTGGAGAGGACGATGCAGATCCTCTGCCGGAAGGATAAGAACAATCCGCTCCATGTCGGGGAGCCGGGGGTGGGAAAGACCGCCATTATTTACGGGCTTGCCCGCCTTCTCAATGAGGAGCGCGTGCCGGAGCCCTTAAAGGGGGCGCGGATCTTTGCCCTGGATCTGGGAAGCTTGCTTGCCGGGACGCAGTACAGGGGCGAATTTGAAAAGCGGTTCCGGGAGATTATGGACGGAATCAGCCAGGAGGAGAAGCCGATCGTCTATATCGACGAGATCCACAATATCGTGGGGGCAGGCGCCGTAAACGGGGGAAGCTTTGACATTTCCAATATGCTGAAGCCCTATCTGGCGGCGGGCGCGGTGCGCTTCATCGGCGCGACGACGTATGAGGAATATAAAAAGCATTTTGAAAAGAGCAAAAGCCTTGTGCGCCGTTTTCAGAATGTGGAGATTAAGGAGCCCTCGCAGGAGGATGCGGTGAAAATCCTGGAGGGCCTTAAAAAGCATTATGAGTCGTTTCACAGGGTCCGCTACGGGAAAGGCGTTCTCGATTATGCGGTGCGCATGAGCGCCCGGTATATCAATGAGAGGTTTCTGCCGGACAAAGCGATTGATCTGATCGACGAGTCAGGCGCTTACCGCCGCCTCCACCCGCTGCCGCAGAAGAGGCAGACTGTGAATAAGGAGCTGATTGATGAGATCCTGTCCAGAACATGCCAGATTCCCAGGCAGACTATGGAACAGGATGAGATAAAGCGGCTGGAGGGGCTTGAGAAGCGGCTGGCTGGCCGTGTGTTCGGCCAGGACGAGGCGGTGGGCCAGGTTGTGAACGCTGTGAAATTTTCCCGCGCGGGCCTTCTGGAGGAGGGAAAGCCGTTAGCCAGCCTCCTGTTTGTGGGGCCGACCGGCGTGGGGAAGACGGAGATTGCAAAGAGCCTTGCCGACGAGCTGGGCGTGCGTCTGATCCGGTTTGACATGAGCGAGTACGGGGAAAAGCATGCGGTGGCAAAGCTGATTGGCGCTCCGGCCGGGTATGTGGGTTACGAGGAGGGCGGGCTTCTGACCGAGGAGATCCGCAGGAACCCCCATGCGGTGCTTTTGCTCGACGAGATCGAGAAGGCGCACCCGGATATCTACAATATCCTCCTTCAGGTGATGGACTACGCCACGCTCACGGATAACCAGGGCCGGAAGGCGGATTTCAGGAATGTGATTGTGATCATGACCTCCAACGCCGGGGCCAGCCGCGTGGGCAAGGCCGGGATCGGCTTTGGCGGGCGGACGGTTCAGGCGGATGTGATGATGGAGGAGGTAAAAAAGACGTTTCAGCCGGAATTCAGAAACCGTTTAAACCGCATTGTAGTCTTCAACGCCATGGACGAAGCGATGGCAGACCGGATAGCGGGAAAGAAGCTCGACGAGCTGGGGCGGATGCTTGAGGCAAAAAAGATCGAATGGTCCGTGTCCGGCGAGGCGAGAGAGCTTCTCAGGAAAAAGGGGATCAGCGAGGAATATGGGGCGAGAGAGTTAGAGCGCGTCATAGGAAGCGAGATAAAGCCTCTGCTGGTGGATGAGATCCTGTTTGGAAGGCTTAAAAAGGGCGGGAGCTGCCGCCTTAGCTGCAGGGAAGAAGCGTTTATGTTGGAATATCAGAAAAGAGAAAAGCCATGCCAGTGTACCGCCTGATAAAAAAAGAAATCAGCTTTCCGTCCCCGGAGCTTGCAAGAGAGGACGGCCTTTTGGCCGTGGGAGGCGATTTGAGCGAGGATCGCCTTGTCCTTGCGTACTGCCATGGGATTTTTCCGTGGTATGATCCCGGGGATGAGATTATGTGGTGGTGCCCAAAGGAGCGCTTCCTGATCTTTCCCGACGAGATCCACATCTCGCATTCGATGAAAAAGTATATGAGGAGACACCGCCTGAGCGTGGTTTTGAACCGGGACTTTAAGGATACCATGCACCGGTGCCGCGTAAAACGGGAACACGCGGAGGGAACGTGGATTTCCGACGAGATGGAGGATGCCTATCTGGCTCTCCACAGGAAGGGCTTTGCCGCCAGCGTCGAGTCGTATGAGGACGGGGAGCTGGCCGGAGGGCTTTACGGGGTCTGCATTGGCGCCTGTTTTTTCGGGGAGAGCATGTTTTCAGAAAAAAAGAACGGATCAAAGGCCGCCCTGATTGGGCTGGCGCGGATTCTTAAGGAAAAGGATTTCCTGTTTATTGACTGTCAGTTTCATACCGGCCATTTAGAGAGTATGGGAGGGCGGTTTGTACCCTGGAAGGAGTACAACCGCCTTCTTGATGAGGGGCTGGGGCGGTGATCCCTGCGTGCGGCTGGAAAGAACCGTCAGCCCGGATGAGTGAGACGCGCCCGGAGATAGTTTAAGCGCGGCTTATGCGCCGGCGCTTAAGCCGCGCTTAAGCCTGGCGGGCGTCCAGTCCCCGGATCTTTTTTACATAGATGCGGCGGAACAGCAGCGTGGAGAGCGTCAGGGACATCAGCTCTGCCAGCGCGAAGGAATACCAGACCGCATGGAGGCCCCACGTATTTGCAAAAAACCAGGCCAGGGGCAGGATGCACAAAAGCTGCCTGGCAACAGACACGATCAGGCTGTACACTCCGTTTCCGAGCGCCTGGAATACGGATCCGATGATGATGCAGTATCCGGCGAACAAAAAGCTTAAACTGATGATCCGAAGGGCAGGGACGCCGACCTCCAGCATATGCGGGGAGGCGTTGAACATGCCCAGAAGCTGCGGCGTGAACGCCTGGAAGATGATAAGGCCGCAGAGCATGATGCCGACCGCGATGGCGACGCCGAGCTTTATGGTATCCATGATGCGCTTACGGCTGGCCGCCCCGTAATTGTAGGCTACGATGGGGATCAGGCCGTTGTTCAGGCCAAATACCGGCATAAAAATAAAGCTCTGGAGCTTGAAATACACGCCCAGCACGGAGACGGCCGTCTCGGAAAACATGATCAGAATCCGGTTCATACCAAAGGTCATAACCGAAGTGATGGACTGCATGACAATCGAGGGCACGCCGACGGTATAGATGAGGCCGATGACGCGTTTATTGGGCTTAAAACCGCGCAGCGAGAGACGGATGTCGGGATTTTTGGTGTGATTTAAGTACACAGCCAGCAGCATGGCAATGATCTGCCCCGTAACCGTGGCGATCGCCGCGCCCCGTATGCCGAGCCGCGGGAAGCCGAAGAGGCCGAAGATCATGATGGGATCCAGGATAATGTTGATAATGGCGCCTGTCCCCTGGGTGATCATGCTGTAAAAGGTCCGCCCCGTGGACTGCATCAGGCGTTCAAAGGTCATTTCCCCGAAGATGCCGAAGGAGCAGATGAGGCAGATCGTCAGGTATTGCGCGCCGAATTCGATGACCTCGGGGGTCACGGTCTGGCTGGCAAAAAAGATGCGCGAGCCGAAGATGCCGAAGAGGGCAAACACGGCGCAGCTTATGACGGCCAGGAATACGCCGTTGGCCGCCGCCAGATTTGCCTCGTCCTGGCGGCGCTCGCCCAGGGAGCGCGACAAAAGCGCATTGATTCCGACGCAGGTGCCCGAGGACACGGCAATTAAAAGGCTCTGCACCGGGAAGGCCAGAGACACGGCTGTGAGGGCATTCTCGCTGATCTGCGCTACAAAGATGCTGTCCACGATATTGTAAAGCGCCTGGACAAGCATGGATGCAATCATTGGCAGGGACATGGAGACAAGCAGCCTATTAATGGGCATGGAGCCCATCTTGTTTTCGCCGCTGTAAGCAGTTTCTGACATGGCAGTTCCTCCTTATGTTTTGTATGTATCCCCCGGAGAGGACAGAGTCAGGAACGATGATTTTGTCCCTGAATTTAGCATGCTAACCAGTATAGCTTATATTAAAATTACTGTCAATCAAAATATGCTTGTCAGGGAATCTCTGTTTATGATATCATTAATTCAGCTTAAAAGCCGGCTGCATCGGCTTTTATGACAAAGGATACCAGGATCAGAAGGCTGGCGCAGCATTTCGCAGATACTGAGACACGAATCATCCGCTATTTGCGGCCGCTGCGCCTGCAAGAATAGGAGCGGCCTTTTGAACCGCATAACATGAACACATAGAAGACAGAAGGAGGAATTGAAGGGATGAAGCCTTACAGCGAATTGACGAGAGAAGAACTGTTAGAGCTGAAGAAAAGACTGGCTGCGGAGTACCATGAATTTCAGGGAAAGGATCTGAAACTGGACATGTCCCGCGGAAAGCCCAGCACGGAACAGCTTGATCTCTCGATGGGCATGATGGATGTGTTAAACAGCGAGATGGATTTGACCTGTGAGGACGGCACGGACTGCCGCAATTACGGCATTCTGGACGGAATCAAGGAGGCCAAGGAGCTGATCGGCGATATGATCGAGGTAGCGCCGGACAATATCATTATTTATGGAAACTCCAGCTTAAATGTGATGTATGATACGATCTCCCGTTCCATGACCCACGGCGTTATGGGAAATACCCCCTGGTGTAAGCTTGACAAGGTGAAATTCCTGTGCCCCGTGCCGGGCTATGACAGGCATTTTGCCATCACGGAATATTTTGGTATTGAGATGATCAATATCCCGCTCGACGAGGCCGGCCCGGATATGGACATGGTGGAGCGCCTTGTCTCCTCGGATGACACCATTAAGGGGATCTGGTGCGTGCCAAAGTATTCCAACCCGTCCGGGACCTCCTATTCGGATCAGACGGTGCGCCGCCTGGCGAGGCTTAAGCCGGCCGCTCCGGATTTCCGCATCTACTGGGACAATGCCTACGGCATCCATCATTTATACGACGACGAGCAGGACAATGTGATCGAGATTCTGGCAGAGTGCAAGAGGGCCGGGAACCCGGATATGGTATATAAGTTTTCTTCCACCTCGAAGATCAGCTTCCCCGGATCCGGAATCGCGGCGATCGCTACCTCCCACAACAATATGGAGGATATCAAAAAGCAGCTCCGCATCCAGACCATCGGCCATGATAAGGTAAATCAGCTCCGCCATGTGCGCTATTTCAAGGATATCCACGGCATGGTAGAGCACATGAGAAAGCATGCGGATGTGCTGCGGCCCAAGTTTGAGGCAGTGGAGGAGATCCTGGAGAACGAGCTCGGCGGGCTGGGGATCGGGAGCTGGACCAAGCCCAAGGGAGGCTATTTTATCTGCTTTGACTCACTGGACGGCTGCGCGAAAGAGATTGTGGCAAAATGTAAAAAGGCCGGCGTGGTGATGACCGACGCGGGCGCTACCTACCCATACGGAAAGGATCCGCGCGACCGCAATATCCGCATTGCCCCGTCCTATCCGCCGCTTCAGGATCTGGTGACTGCATCGCGGCTGTTTACGCTCTGCGTGAAGATTGTCAGTGTCAATAAGCTGTTGCATGAGATGGATCAGCCTGTTCCCTTGCAGGCCGGCGAGAACTGATAGATGATATGGTATGGGCGTCCCGGGGAGAGGCTGCCCATACCTTTTTCAATGCCTCCTGCTGTGGCTGAATATTTTCGGAAAGGAAACAGATATGCTCAGGGAAAAAATGGGAATACTGTGGGAAAGGTTTGTAAACAGAGAGACGATCTCCTATGTGATATTCGGGGTTCTGACAACGCTGGTGGACTGGGCGGTTTACCGGATCGTGCGCTGGCCCGGGTATTCGGTTGCGTTTTCTACCGCTGTTTCATGGGCGTCTGCTGTGCTCTTCGCATTTATTACGAATAAGCTGTTTGTGTTCCGGAGCCGGGCTTTAGGCATGGCCGCGCTGGCGAGGGAGTTTATTTCTTTTGTCTCATGCCGGGCATTTACCGGGGTCTTTACCATTGTTTTTATGGTGGCGGTCGTGGACTGGCTTGGCTGGAATGAATGGCTGGGAAAAGCAGCGGTATCGGCGATCTCTCTGGTTATGAATTATGTATTCAGTAAGCTGTTCATATTCAGGAAGAGTGAAAACCGCGATCACTCAGCGGAGTCTGCGCAGTCAATGCGCTGACAGCGAAAAAAGGGCGGCATTACAGCCAGGCAGGAGGTTGATGTCCATGGACAGGGAGAAGATGCCCGGGATCGACAGAGATTTCGGAGACATGGGGGAGATAGAGGAGCTGCTTGCGGACGAGGAGCCCTGTGAGGACAGGGAACAGCCGGAGGGAAGGGAGACGTCTGAATACGGGGAGGAACCGGAGGGGGGAAGGCTGTCGGGATGGATACCGGAATCCCTGTTAAAGACAGGGCTAGTGCGCCCTTCGGACGGGCTTCTGGCCGCATTTTTTGTCCCGGTGATCATTCTGGTCGTGATCTTTGCCCAGAGGGGGATCTTTCCCTTTGGGGAGGAAAGCTATTTAAGGACAGATATGTACCATCAGTACGCCCCCTTTTTTTCCGAATTCCGTCATAAGCTGACGACAGGAGGAAGCCTGCTTTATAGCTGGGATATCGGCATGGGGGTCAATTTTGCGGCGCTGTATGCGTACTACCTGGCGAGTCCTGTGAACTGGCTGGTAGCCCTGTGCCCGCAGGGGCTGGTCATTGAGTTTATGACGTACATGATCGTCCTGAAAACGGGCCTGTGCGGCTTAAGCTTTGCCTGGTACCTGCAAAAGCACAACCGGGTGGATCGGTTCGGGGCGGGTTATTTCGGCGTTTTTTACGCCCTGTCAGGCTACATGGCGGCCTATAGCTGGAATATCATGTGGCTGGACTGCATTCTCCTGTTCCCGCTCATCATGCTGGGCCTGGAGCGGCTGGTTCATGAGAAAAAAGGATATTTTTACTGTATCATGCTGGGGCTTTCGATCCTGTCCAATTATTATATATCCATCATGATCTGCATGTTCATGGTCCTGTATTTTATCTGCCTTCTGTTTCTGGAGGGGAGGAAGGGATGGAAGGATTATGCGGTGATCACGTTTCAGTTTGCGGGGTATTCGCTGCTCGCCGGCGCGCTTTCCGCGGCGGTGCTGTTGCCGGAGATCGCGGCGCTTAAGGCTACCGCGTCGGGAGATTTCAACTTTCCAAAGGCCTTTGAGATGTATTTCCCGATTTTCGATATGCTGGCAAGGCATATCGCGAATGTGGAGCCTGAGATCGGGCTGGGGCACTGGCCGAATATCTACTGCGGCGTGGCCATATTCCCGCTGTTTCTCCTATACCTGGCCAACAACCGGATTCCGTTAAAAGAAAAGATCGTGTACTGCGGCCTTTTACTGCTGTTTTTTGCCAGCTTTTCCATCAATGTATTTAATTTTGTCTGGCACGGTTTCCATTATCCGAACAGCCTGCCGTGCCGTCAGTCATTCATCTATATATTTTTGATGCTTGCGCTGTGTTTCCGCGCCTATCTTTTTTTGGAGCAGACGCCAAAGAAGCATATCGCGATGGCGTTCTGGGGTTCGGTCTGCTACATCCTGCTGGCCCAGAAGCTGGTGACCGGGGAGGACTACCATTTTGCGGTATTCTATGTGGCCATCCTTTTTCTGGCAGCCTATACAGGGCTGATGTACTATTACCAGAACCCGCGCTGCCTGGGAACCCTGGCGGCGCTCCTCACGCTGGCGGCGACAGCAGTGGAGGCGGCGGTCAACACGACGGTTACCAGCGTGACGATCACCAGCAGGGAGGCGTATGTAAAGGACAATGAAGATGTCCGCCTCCTGACCGGCAATCTGCGGGAGTACGGCGAATTTTACCGGATCGATAAAACGAATGCCAGAACCAAGAATGACGGCGCGTGGATGAACTTCCCTTCTGTTTCCCTGTTCTCCTCCGTGGCCAGCGCGGATATGACGGAATTTTTCAAACGGATGGGGTGCGAGGGCTCTACGAATGCATACAGTATTATGGGAAGCACGCCGTTTGTAGACTCCCTGCTTGGTATCCGCTATGCCCTCTGTGAGGGAAAGCAGGAGAATACGAGGCGCTCCTTAAACAGCTTTTCCGGGGAAACGTATCTGTACGAGAACCCGTACACACTGCCCGTGGGCTTCATGATGCCGGATATCATCGCGGACGGGTGGCATCTGGATCTGGCGAATCCCATTGATGTACAGAATGAGTTCGCCTCCCTGCTCGGGGCGCCGGATCTGCTGGTTTACGTCCCGGGAGAAGAGTCAGGAGAAACTTTTCACTTTACAGCGGCGCATGATGGGGAGTATTATATTTATATAGGAAACCGCCAGGTGCGTACGATCCGGCTGACGATCGGAGAAAAGACGGATACCATTGAGAATGTAAAGCGCGGCTTTCTGATAGAGACAGGATGGCTGAAGGCGGGGGAGACGGTGCGCGTCGAAAACAAAGATGGACCGGAGATATTGGACGCGGGCGCATACCTGTTCAAAGAGGACGGGCTTGCCGCCGTCTATGAGAAGCTGAACCAGAATCCCTTTGTGACAGAAGAATGGGAGGATACGCTCCTCAGAGGCTCTGTGGATGCGGGCCAGGGCGGGGTGTTGTTTTTTTCCGTTCCGTATGATGCCGGCTGGGAGATCCGCGTAGACGGAGAAGAAGCGCCGGCCAGGAAGATGCTGGATGCGTTTATGGGGGTGGAGCTTACGGAAGGGATGCATTCGGTGGAGATGTCGTACCGGCCGAAGGGGCTTTGGCAGGGGGTTGTGATAAGCGCGGGGGCTTTGGCGTGGGCGGTCTTGATTGCGGTATTTGGAAGGGCGAAGAAATATAAGAGGCGGGATGAAAGAACCGCGGGGGGGGGGGGGAGACTGTCCGAAAACTCAAAGGATGGAAAATTTTCTCCCACTAACAATGAGAAAACAGGCATAAATTGCCAATACATCTCCCACTTTAATGCCGAAAACTGTAATGAAAATGGGATAGAGTCACATCAATTGTTAGTTTTCGGACAGTCTGGGGGGGGACGCCTGCGCCAGGCAGCGGATCCGACAGAACCGCGCTCTCGCTCAGTGAAAAGCGCAGCGGGCACTAAGCTCGAAAAGACCCCGCTAAGTGCCGGCGGTTTTCAATGGGGTTCCTTACGGATCCGCTGCCTGGCGCAGGCTGTGTTTTCGGCTGGCCTTTGTTTGATAGTATGCTGTTTTTGGAAAATTTTTTCAATGGCCTGTTGTTTTAAAAAAGCAGGATCCAGGGCTTAGAAGGAAGTATCAATGCATATAAAGAAAAGAGGAGAGACAGATGAAAAAGTTAGAAGAGTATGTAAGAAGCATCCCTGATTTTCCGGAGCCGGGTATTATTTTCCGGGATATTACGACAATTTTGCAGGATCCGGACGGCTTGAAGCTTGCGATTGACGGGCTTCTGGCTTCGCTTGAGGATGTGGATTTTGACGTGGTAGTGGGGCCGGAATCCAGGGGCTTTATCTTTGGCGTTCCGGCGGCTTATGCGCTCCATAAGGGGTTTGTGCCGGTCAGGAAAAAGGGGAAGCTTCCGTGCAAGACCGTTTCCATGGAATACGATCTTGAGTACGGCAGCGCCGTAATTGAGATGCACGAGGACTCCATCACGCCGGGACAGAAGGTTGTGATTGTGGATGATTTAATCGCAACAGGCGGCACGACGGAGGCGATTATCAAGCTCATCGAAAAACTGGGCGGCGAAGTCGTAAAAATCTGCTTCGTAATGGAACTGGCCGGATTAAAGGGCAGAGAGAAATTAAAGGATTATCCGGTAGACGCCCTGCTCACTTATGAGGGAAAATAAAAGGAACAGTCCTGCCCAACCGGGCTGTTACTCAAAATAAAAGGGTTCGCACCCACAGACGGCGCAGCGGGAGCAGTCAGTCCCCCTGCGCCGTTTTAACACTTAGGAACTGTCTCGAAATAACTTCCCATTAGTCCGCAGGATTTTTCATCGGGAGCGCCGCTCAAAAATCAGGCGCATAGCGGGCTATGTAACTAATTTTTGAGCGGCGCTGTCGGAGAAAAAGACAAGGAATATGGGAAGTTATTTCGAGACAGTTCCTTACCCGGGCTGCCTTTTGAAAAAAGAAGGAAAAACCGATTAAGGTAGGGGTTGCAGGGAAATAATAATAGCAATACAATATATAAAACGGTTCATGTGAGGCACGGAGACGCTACTGGCGTCCGGATTTGTAAGAAGCTACAGCTATAAAGCTCCGGCATTTGTTTTTTGGAAAAGAAGCGCAATGGAAAAGAATGATCTTTCAGTCACATCTGAATTCCAAAAGCGCTCCCAAACTTCAGCCAGCCAGTAACGTAGCCCGCGCCGGCTTCTATATCCATAAGGAACCCGTAGAAAACCGCCGGGCTGTACCAGGTGTCCGCTGTGCTTTTCTCCGGGCGGAAGCGGGGTTCCGTTGGATATAGAAAGCCGGCGCGGGCGGCCCCTCTAAGGCGGCCCTTAAGCGCAGAACCCCAATATAAAGCATCCCCCCACAAAATGATTGCATTTTTTGACAAATATAATTATAATAGTGATTATTCTTTCATAAATCGATAACCAAGGGCGCACAAGCCCGAAGCCGGGAGGCATTGAGTATGGGAAATTCGGAAACAATTAAAAAGCTGGATCAGGAGCTCATGGCTCCCGCTGATTTTACCAGTCCGGAGACGCTTTACCAGGAGCTGATCGCAGCGATTCGCAAATACCATCCGTCTGATGACATTTCTATGGTGGAAAAAGCATATGACATCGCATATAACGCGCATAAGGATCAGAGGCGCAAGTCTGGCGAGCCGTATATCATCCATCCGCTTTGCGTGGCCATCATTCTGGCCAATTTAGAGCTTGACAAGGAAACCATTGTGGCAGGGATCCTCCATGACGTGGTGGAGGATACGGTTCTGACCGAGGCGGAGCTGACGGCCATGTTCGGGGAAGAGGTGTCGCTTCTGGTGGACGGGGTGACTAAGCTGACGCAGCTCTCCTGGTCTATGGATAAGGTGGAGATCCAGGCGGAGAATCTGCGCAAGATGTTCCTTGCCATGGCAAAGGATATCCGCGTGATTCTGATCAAGCTGGCGGACCGCCTTCACAATATGCGCACTCTGCAGTATATGAAGCCGGAGAAGCAGAAGGAGAAGGCCCGGGAGACGATGGATATATACGCCCCGATCGCGGATCGTCTCGGCATTTCGCGCATCAAGACAGAGCTGGATGATCTGTCTTTAAAATATCTGGAGCCCCAGGTGTACTATGATCTGGCGGAGAAGATTACCCTGCGCAAGGGGGTCCGCGAGGCGTTTGTACAGGGCATCGTGGAAGACGTGAAAAGGCACATGGTCGATTCCGGTATTGAAGCCAGCGTGGACGGCCGTGTGAAGCATTTTTTCAGCATTTATAAAAAGATGGTCAACCAGGATAAGACGCTGGATCAGATTTATGATCTGTTTGCGGTCCGTATTCTGGTGAATTCGATCAAGGACTGCTATGCGGCTCTGGGCGTGATCCACGAGCTGTATAAGCCGATTCCGGGCCGTTTTAAGGATTATATCGCCATGCCCAAGCCCAATATGTACCAGTCTCTACATACGACTCTGATTGGAAACAGCGGGCAGCCCTTTGAGATTCAGATCCGTACGTATGAGATGCACCGCACGGCCGAGTACGGGATTGCGGCCCACTGGAAATATAAGGAGAGCGGGAGCAGCAAAACGTCCACGGACAGTGCGGAGGCCAAGCTTTCCTGGCTGCGCCAGATTCTGGAGTGGCAGCGCGACATGTCGGATAACAAGGAGTTTTTAAGCCTCTTAAAGAGCGATCTGGATCTGTTTACAGACAGCGTATACTGTTTTACGCCGACCGGGGATGTGAAGAACCTGCCGAGCGGTTCCACGCCGATTGATTTCGCGTACGCCATCCACAGCGCGGTGGGCAATAAGATGGTGGGCGCGCGGGTCAACGGAAAGCTGGTGAATATTGACTATGTGATCCAGAACGGGGACCGGATTGAGATTATTACCTCCCAGAATTCGAGGGGCCCGAGCCGCGACTGGCTGAAGCTTGTAAAGAGCACGCAGGCAAAGAATAAGATCAACCAGTGGTTTAAGACGGAATTAAAAGAAGACAATATCATGCGCGGGCGCGACATGATCGATAAATACTGCCGTGCAAAGGGCATCAATTTCTCAGACCTGAACAAGCCGGAATTCATGGAAAAGGTCATGAAGCGGTATACCTATAAGGACTGGGATTCGGTGCTTGCCTCCATCGGCCATGGCGGCTTAAAGGAAGGCCAGGTCATCAATAAGATGATGGAGGAGCGGACCAAGAAGCTCAAGAAGGAGGAGACAGACGCAACCATCCTGGACAATATTGCCAGCGAGGGGAGCAAGATGCCGGTTCTGGCGGCCGGAAAGTCGAAGAGCGGTATTGTGGTAAAGGGTATCCATGATCTGGCGGTCCGTTTTTCGAGGTGCTGCAGCCCGGTGCCGGGCGATGAGATCGTGGGATTTGTCACGCGCGGCCGCGGGATTTCGATCCACCGCACGGACTGTATCAATGTGATCAACCTTCCGGAGGAGGAGAGGGGGCGCATCCTGGACGCGGAATGGCAGCAGCCTGAGACGCCGACCGGGCGGGAGAAATATTCCACGGAGATCAAGATATTTGCCAATAACCGCATCGGCATGTTTGTGGATATATCCAAGGTATTTACGGAGCGCCAGATTGACATTACGTCCATGAATGTCCGCACCAGCAAGCAGGGCAAGGCTACAATTACCATGACCTTTGATATCCATGGGATCGAGGAGCTGAATAAGCTGTCCGATAAGCTGAGGCAGATTGAGGGAGTGCTGGATATTGAGAGAACGACCGGATGACGGACCGGAATCGCGGGAACAGGGCGGTTAAGGGCCGTCAGCCCGGCGAAGGAGGAGATAAAAATTGGAGATAAAAAAGCTGATTGTCGGGATGGTGCAGACGAACTGCTACATTGCCATAAATCCCGGGACAAAGGAGGCTGTTGTGGTGGATCCCGGCGACGAGGCGGGCCGGATCCGCTCTGAGGTTGAAAGGCTCGGCGTGAAGGCGCAGGCTATCCTGCTGACGCACGGCCATTTTGATCATGTGATGGCCATGGAGGAGCTGAGGGACGGGTGGGGCGTTCCCATCTATGCGTGTGAGAAGGAAGCAGAGGTTCTGGCAGATCCCGGTAAAAATTTAACGGGCCAGTTCCTTGGAGGAGGCAGCGCGCTCAAAGCCGATGTACTGCTGAGCGATCAGGAGACAGCCAGCCTGGCCGGCTATGATTTCAGGCTTCTGCATACGCCGGGGCACACAGGAGGTTCCTGCTGCTACTATGTGGAATCTGAAAAGGTTTTATTTTCCGGCGACACGCTGTTCCAGGAATCGTATGGCCGGATCGATTTCCCAACAGGGAGCGGGCGCCAGATAGCAGAGTCGATCGTAAAAGTCCTTTTTGCCCTTCCGGACGACACGGCTGTGTATCCGGGGCATATGGGGGACACGACGATTGGGGATGAGAAGCTCTATAATCCGCTGGCCTCGTATATAGGGAGGCTCTGATGATCGCAATTCTTCTGAACGATGATTCCTTTGAACAGGATATCCGCGAGCTTTTGATGGCTTTTTTTCCGGGGGAGACGTTTACCCACAGGGAAGAGGAGGCCGGGCAGGCGCGCCTGTGCTTTACGGGGCGCAGGACAGGGGAGAGGGGCGAATGCTTTGAAATGGCGCTTGGCGGCGGGCATTCTGCATCCATCCGCCCTGATTTTTCGGATCGCACGCAGGCGAAAAATGCGATCAAGCGTTCCCTGTACAGGCTCCTCTGCGGCCTGACCGAAAAAGAGCTGCCCTGGGGGTCGCTGACCGGGATCCGCCCGGCGAAGATTGCCACATCAAAACTGGCCGAGGGGCGCGATGCAGCGTTCATCCGGGACTATATGAAAGAAACGTATTTTGCAAGCGATGAGAAGATTAAACTGTGCATCGATGTGGCAGAGCGGGAGCGGGAGATTCTAAAGCGTGTGGATTATCAGAACGGCTACAGCCTCTATGTGGGCATTCCGTTTTGCCCGGCCACATGCCTCTACTGCTCCTTTACCTCGTTTCCGATTGAAAAATGGAAGGGAAAGACGCATCTCTATTTAAAGGCGCTGTTTCATGAGATGGATTATGCAGCCGGCCGGATGAAGGGAAGGACGCTGGATTCCATCTATTTTGGGGGCGGGACGCCGACTTCCTTAAGCGCTGAGGATATGGACGCCATTCTCTGCAGGACGGAGTCAGTTTTTCCGGTGAAAGAGGCGCAGGAATTTACCGTTGAGGCCGGCCGGCCGGACAGCATCACCCGGGAAAAGCTTAAGGTGTTAAAGAATCACGGTATCACGCGTATCTCCATCAATCCCCAGACCATGAAGCAGGAGACGCTTGATCTCATCGGACGCCGCCACAGCGTGCAGGAGGTTAAGGATACGTTCCATCTGGCGCGGGAGATGGGCTTTGACAATATCAATATGGATGTGATCGTGGGCCTGCCGGGCGAGACGCCGGAGGATGTCCGAAACACCATGGAGGAAATCCGGGCATTGGGTCCGGACAGCCTGACGGTTCATTCCCTGGCCGTCAAGCGCGCGGCCAGGCTGAATATCGAAAAGGAGCGCTACAGCGGCTTTAAGCCGGAAAATACGCAGGAGATGATAGAGATAACGGCCCGCTGCGCGGCAGAGATGGGGATGTCGCCCTATTACCTGTACCGCCAGAAGAATATGGCCGGTAATTTCGAGAATGTCGGCTACGCGGTGCCGGGAAAGGAATGCCTGTACAATATCCTGATCATGGAGGAAAAGCAGACGATCATGGGCTGCGGCGCCGGCACGACGACAAAGATGGTTTATCCCGATAAGGATCGGATAGAGCGGGCGGAGAACGTGAAGGAGGTCGGTCAGTACATAGAGCGGATCGACGAGATGATTGAGCGCAAGGAGCGGCTGTTCAGATAAGGGCCGCATCTGGTAATGATGTGAATCGCAGCCATCCGGTCAGGCTAAGCGGATACAGGGATGTGAACTGTAACCATTTCAGCGTGGCCGGGCGGCTGCTGTGGATAAGGAGCAGGCTATGGCATTGAAGAAAAAACCGGTGACAGGAATGAAGGATATCCTGCCCGCGGAGATGGAGCTGAGAGACTATGTGCTGAATATCATCAGGGAGACGTACAAAAGCTTTGGCTTTTCCCTGATTGAGACGCCCTGCGTGGAGCACATTGCGAATCTGACAAGCAAGCAGGGCGGGGATAATGAAAAGCTGATTTTCCGGATCTTAAAGCGGGGGGAGAAGCTAAAGCTCGATACGGCGAAGGACGAGGCGGATTTGGTGGACGAGGGGCTGCGCTATGATCTGACCGTGCCGCTGTGCCGTTATTTCGCCAATAACGCTGCCAATCTGCCGTCGCCCTTCAAGGCGCTGCAGATCGGCAGCGTGTGGCGCGCCGACCGCCCGCAGAAGGGAAGGTTCAGGCAGTTTGTGCAGTGCGATATCGACGTGCTGGGCGACGCGGGCAATCAGGTGGAGATTGAGGCCATTCTGGCCATCACGACAGCGCTCACGCGCATCTGCCCCGACAGGGCGTACACGGTCCGCGTCAATGACCGGGCGATCTTAAAGGGAATGGCGGATTACAGCGGCTTTTCGGAGAGCGATACGGATAAGGTGTTTATTACCCTTGACAAGATGGATAAGATTGGCCTGGAGGGCGTCAGAGAGGAGCTTTTAGAGCTCGGCTACGCGCCGGAGTCCGTGGAGACGTACACAAAGCTTTTGTCCTCTCTGGGAAACGGGGCGGATGCGGTTCGGGCCCTGGGCCAGACCCTTTCCGGCGTCATGGATCCGGAAAGGGCGGAGAACCTCGCGTATATCATGGATACCGTGCGGGATGTGTCGGACATCCGCTTTGATCTGGCATTTGATCCGACCCTGGTGCGCGGCATGGGCTATTATACCGGAACGATCTTTGAGGTGTCCATGGAGGGCTTCGGCGGCTCTGTGGCGGGCGGCGGCCGTTATGACCGGCTGATCGGCAAATTTACCGGCGTGGATACGCCGGCGTGCGGCTTTTCCATCGGATTTGAGCGGATCATAACCATCCTCATGGACAGCGGCTTTCAGATTCCCGGCTCTGTGGGGAAAAAGGTATTTCTCTATGAAAAGGGGATCGGCAGCGCGCGCTTTAAGGAGGTATTAAAGGCGGCCCAGAAGGAGCGGGCGGCCGGAGTCCGCGTGCTGGTGGCGCAGATGAACAAGAACAAGAAATTCCAGAAGGAACAGCTATTAAAAGAGGGATATGAGGAATTCGTGGAATTTTACCGCGAGGCATTGAAAGAGTGAGATCAGGAATCGAAATCAGGAGGGACATAGAAATGGCAGAATCAATGGCAGGCCTTAAGCGCTCCCATCGCTGCGCGGAGCTGTCCGCGGCCAATATCGGCGAGACGGCGGCCGTGATGGGCTGGGTGCAGAAGAGCAGGAACAAGGGCGGAATTATTTTTGTCGATGTCAGGGATCGCTCCGGCATCCTGCAGGTAATATTCGAGGAGGCTGACTGCGGGGCAGAGAGCTTTAAAAAGGCAGAACGGCTCAGGAGCGAATTTGTCGTGGCCGTGACCGGCCGCGTGGAGGCCCGCTCCGGCGCGGTAAATGAGAACCTGAAGACAGGAGCGATTGAGGTGCGCGCCGCTTCCCTGCGCATCCTCTCCGAGTCCGAGACGCCGCCTTTCCCGATCGAGGAGAACTCAAAGACAAAGGAAGAGCTGCGCTTAAAATACCGCTATCTGGATCTGCGAAGGCCGGATCTGCAGCGGAACTTAATGACGCGGAGCCGTGTGGCGATTCTGACGCGCGCTTTCCTGGCAGATGAAGGATTTTTGGAGATTGAGACGCCGACCCTGATTAAGAGCACGCCGGAGGGAGCCAGGGACTATCTGGTGCCCAGCCGCGTCCATCCCGGAAGCTTCTATGCGCTTCCGCAGTCGCCGCAGCTTTTAAAGCAGCTTCTGATGTGCTCCGGCTATGACCGGTATTTCCAGATCGCCCGCTGCTACAGGGACGAGGATCTGCGCGCAGACCGCCAGCCGGAATTCACGCAGATCGACATGGAGCTGTCCTTTGTGGATGTGGAGGACGTGCTGGATGTAAATGAGCGGCTGTTAAAAAAGCTGTTTCAGGAGATCTGCGGCTATGATCTGAAGCTTCCGATCCCGAGGATGACCTGGCGCGAAGCCATGGACCGCTTTGGCTCAGACAAGCCGGATCTGCGCTTTGGCATGGAGCTGCACAACGTGTCAGACACCGTAAAGGGCTGTCAGTTCGCTGTATTTAAGGGCGCGCTGGAAAGCGGCGGTTCTGTCCGGGGCATCAATGCAAAGGGACAGGGCGGCATGCCCAGAAAGAAGATCGACGCCCTGGTCGAGTACGCGAAGGGCTTTGGGGCCAAAGGGCTTGCGTACCTTTGCGTGCAGGAGGACGGAAGCTATAAATCATCCTTTGCAAAATTCATGACCGAAGATGAGCTTTCCGCGCTTGTGTCCGCCATGGACGGACAAGCGGGCGATCTGCTTTTGTTTGCGGCCGATAGGGACAAGGTGGTGTTCGACGTGCTCGGAAACCTGCGCCTGGAGCTGGCGAGGCAGCTCGGCCTTTTGAAAAAGGACGATTACCGCTTCCTGTGGGTGACGGAATTCCCGCTTCTGGAGTATTCCGAGGAGGACAGCCGCTACGTGGCCATGCACCACCCGTTTACCATGCCCATGGAGGAGGATCTGCCGCTGTTAGAAAGCGATCCGGGAGCGGTGCGCGCGAAAGCGTACGATATCGTTCTGAACGGCACAGAGATGGGCGGCGGTTCTGTCCGTATCCATCAGGCGGACATCCAGTCCAGGATGTTTGAGGTTCTTGGCTTTACAAAAGAAGCGGCCATGGAACAGTTCGGCTTTTTGCTGGAAGCCTTTAAATACGGCGTTCCGCCCCATGCAGGCCTGGCTTACGGCCTGGACCGCATGGTGATGCTCATGGTGGGCGCGGACAGCATCCGCGATGTGATCGCCTTCCCCAAGGTAAAGGACGCCTCCTGCCTGATGATGGAAGCGCCCGCGCCGGTTGAGGAAAAGCAGCTTGCGGAGCTGGGAATTGAGGTTTCCGAAGAGGAAGAGGGCAAATAAACGAAGCTGTTAAGGGTATAGGAACGACGGCGCTGTGAACCGCATAACAGAGCTTTGCTCCGGGCAGGGAGAGATGCAGACGCATTCCCTCTTTGTCCGGAGCTTTTTTGTTTACTCAGAGAAGAATTCAACGTTATTTCTGATAACAGTTCAGACAGCCTGAACTGTTACGGCATCTGCCGCGTTTTCGTACGGTCAGCGCAGCAGGTGCGCTGACCTACCTGAACTGTCACTATTTCTGCACAGCCCCTAACAATCCAGCGTAAACCAGAATTCCACTCCATTCTCCCGGTTTCTCACGCCATACGCCTTGTGATGGGACTCCATGATCGCCTTGACAATGGAAAGCCCGATCCCGCTCCCTCCGTACTCCCTTGTCCGGGCCTTGTCCACCTTATAAAACTTGGTCCAGATTCTGGGAAGATCGTCCTCCGGAATGGGAAGGCCCGTATTAAAGACCGATACGAGGACTTCGCGTTTTCCATCCCTTTCCCGCGCGTCCGTCCGGATTTCGATGCGTTTTTCGCCGTCCGCATGGTTGATGGCATTTGTGACATAATTCGTCACCACTTCTTCGATCTTAAACTCATCCCCCCAGACATAAAGCGGCCCGGCGCAGGAAAAGTCCACGCCAATACCCTTCTGCTTTAAGAGCAGGCCGGACGATGTAAGAATGCCGTTTATCAGCTCTGTCAAATCAAAGCGCTCCATGGAAGCCTGCTCATTGCCGAATTCCAGCGCCGTGAGGGTGAGGAGCTGCCTGACCATCTGATTCATCTTGCCCGCCTCGTCCACAATGACGCCGCAGTAATAATCGCGGCTCTCCTTATCATCGCCCATGCCCTCGACCAGGCCCTCCGCATAGCCCTGAATCAGGGCGATAGGCGTTTTGAGCTCATGGGAGACATTGGCAATAAAATCCTTTCTCATCTCGTCGATCTGCGTCTTCTTTTCGATGTCAAGCTGAAGCTGGTTATTGGCTGATTTCAGCTCCCCGATCGTCTCCTTTAACTGATCGGAGAGGACATTCATGCTGTTCCCCAGTATATCAATCTCTTCCGTCGAATGCCTGGACGGCACATATTTTGCCTCAAAATCAAGCTGCGACATCTTTTCCGAGAGCTGTGACAGACGGTGGATCGGCGCTGTGATGCGTTTGGTAATAAAATAGAGGATCAGGCTGCCGCTCAGAATGACGAATAGCCCCACCCACATCAGAAAACGGTTGGAGATCGAAGCGCTCTCCCGGATGCTCTCTAACGGGGTTCTCATAATAAAAATCGTCCGGTTGTCGGAAAAAAAGCCCCAGCTCTCGAGATAAAAGGTCTTGCTGCGCGGATCAAAGGTTTTCTGAATCATATAATTGTCATGCTCGCGCAGGATTTCCCGCAGGTAGGCGTCATAGCCCACGATATACTGGCGCACGCGCTCGCGCAGCATGTCAATATCGCGCGAGGAAGAAACCATGGCCGTATCCTGCATGCTGTCATAGATGAGCAGCGTGATATTGGACCGCTCGCGCATCTGGAGGATCGTGTCAGATAAGCGCTTCGCCTCCTGCTCTCCGGAAAGCGGGGCGTCACCATTCAGCTCCCCCTCCGCCTCACTTAGGGCCTTTTCCCCCTCTGCCTGCTGTTCCCTTAAAATCGCGTCGATCGCGTGATAACCATTCTCCAGGATCCGGATCTTATAATTCTGGTAATACGACTCCAGGAACCAGTTGTTAATACACCAGACCGCGCCGACGGACAGCGCCATGAGGCTGACAAAAATGACGGTAAACCGGGAGCGGATCGAGGACTTCATTCCGTCACCTCAAACTTATATCCCATACCCCAGATCGTCTTGATATACTCTCCCTTTGCGCCGAGCTTGCTGCGCAGCTTTTTGACATGGGTGTCAATGGTTCTGGCATCGCCAAAATAATCGTAGTTCCAGACATTATTGAGAATCTTCTCCCTGGATAATGCGATTCCCTGGTTCTCCGCAAAATATGTCATGAGCTCGAACTCCTTGTAGCTCAGATCCACGGGCGCGCCGTCCACCATGACCTGATGAGCCGTCTTGTCGATCTCGATGCCCCCCGCGCGCAGGATATCCTGCGAAACCGCGCTGCTCCGGCGCAGTATAGCCTCCACCCGCGCCACCAGGATCTTGGGGCTGAAGGGCTTGGAGATATACTCGTCCACTCCCAGCCTAAACCCCTGCAGCTCGTCGCTCTCCTCCCCGCGGGCTGTCAGCATAAGGACCGGGATCTGGGAATACTTGCGGATCGTTTTTAAGACCTCCCAGCCGTCTAGCTTTGGCATCATCACATCCAGGAGGACCAGCGCGATATCCTTTTGTTCAAAAAAACGATCAAGCGCCTCCTCGCCGTCGGCGGCCTCCACCACGGAAAAGCCCTTGATGGAGAGGAAATCGCGCACCAGCTTGCGCATTCTGGCTTCGTCGTCTACTACTAAAATTTTTAAACCTTCCATAAGATAATACCTCAATGATTACTGTTTGGATAGTTGTTATGTGTTTTGGGTAGTTTTATTTTAGCAGATTATTGGGGGGGATTCCATAGGTTCACAGACATTTCACAAGTTTGGGGGGCGCGGTTGTTACTATCACGGATCAATGGCAGTTAGTTAAGCGGACGATTGCGGGATGTTGTTTATCGTGGGGAGGCCGCCGTCGCCAGCCCCTGTATCCAACGGAACCCCGCTTCCGCTCGGAGAAAAGCGCAGCGGTACTAAGCTCGAAAAGACCTCGCTAAGTACCGGCGGTTTTCTACGGGTTCCTTATGGATACAGGAGCTGGCGACGGCTACGTTATCAGCGGGCCGGGAATCCGTTTCATCTCTCCGTAAGTCTTGTAATACCTTTATCTGGCACAGGCATAAATATCCTCTGCTTGAATTGTTGAATAGTATTATCATATATTAGCTCAACAAAAATTTAACTGTTATCACGTAAAAAGCGGATACCCCATTGTCTGAGGTATCCGCTCTGCTCACAGCACACATTCAATCAAACTTTCAAATTCTCTATATTCTCTTTCGTGAGGCCAGTATATCGGATAATTTTTTCGACAGGTTCGCCACCTGATATCATATTCCGGGCAATTCCCAGTTTAGCGTTCCGATCCGCATTATATAATGCCTGCGCCTCATCATGCCTTGCTTTTGTACGAAGTCTCTCTTTTTCACGGAACTCCGATGAAGCAGTAATCGTATAATAAGCATCAATCGCCTGACTCATAACCGGCGTCTCCATCTCTTTAATCTTCTCCAGTTCCTCTTCGCGATATCCCAAAAAAAGGTTTGCTCCATAACATCAAAAATAAAATCTGCATAAAACATCCGGAATAAACTTGACAAAAAAGAGAAAAGAAAATATAATAACAACGTAACATGATTTAACAATTATGTAACAATTAGAAAACAAAGTTTAACAGATACCCACTATCCCTTTGTTTTCCAACAAATTTTAAACTGAATAAAGCAAATATAAGTAAGGGGATTTTGAATGAATTTTAATAAAACCAGGAAACAGTTAGGATTGTTCGTTATGTGTACCGCTTTTACAATGGCCGGCCATCAGGCGGCTTTTGCCGGCCCGGTGAACGGGATGGAGTGTGAGATGGTGGCAACCGTGGACAGAAGCGGCGTTTCGATTTACGCAGAAGAGGATGAGACATCATCCGTTGTTTCTATGGCGCAGTCAGGCGTTATCTACGATGTCCTGGAGGTGTGTGATGATAACTGGATTAAGGTAGCCTCACAGGGCATGGAGGGCTATGTCAGAGCGGACGGCGGCGTACAATTAATGGAAGTGGACGGGACGGAAGGCGAGTCTGATACGGATATGGGCGGGACGGCTGTCCGCCGGGAGGTTTCAGGCGACGCGCGGCGGCAGGATTTGGTTGATTACGCGCTTCAGTTTGTGGGAGGCCGTTACCGTTACGGCGGGAACGACCCGCATACCGGTGTTGACTGCTCCGGCTTTACGAGATATGTCATGCAGAATGGAGCGGGCGTATCGCTCAGCCGTTCCTCAGGCTCCCAGGCGGCGCAGGGCAGAAGCATCAGCGCAGAGGAGATGAGGCCGGGCGATTTGATTTTTTATGGAAATGGCCGCGGCATCAATCATGTGGCGATGTACATAGGCGATGGACAGGTTGTTCACGCATCAACCGAGCGCACCGGGATCAAGACTTCCCCGTGGAATTACCGCGCGCCGGTTAAGATTGTAGACGTATTGGGATAAGCCGAAAAATTCCTTCGCACAGCGGCGGGACAGGCTGTTTTAAATAACCAAAAATTTCATGCTGCCTCCTGTATATTTAGAGACGAAACCGCCATACTAACGGTGTAGTAAAAAATATTCAGGAGGTAATTTTTATGTCTAGCAGAAACAGCTACAATGATATGGACAACAACAGCTCCAGAAACAGCAGCCAGAACGGCTACCAGAACAGCTCAAAGGACTGCCACAGAAACGGCGGGCAGAACAGCTCTCAGAATAACAGCCAGAACAGTTCTCAGAACAACAGCTCCAGAAACAGCAGCCAGAACAGTTCTCAGAACAACAGTTCCAGAAACAGTTCCCAGAACGATTCTCAGAATTGCGGCTACAGAAATAATTACTAATCAGCCATATCTGAATATGAAAGGGCATTTTCCGCAAAACCCGGAAAATGCCTTTTCGTATGCTGCGCGCAGGAAAACTACAGGCATACATAACAAGATGAAGGGAAAGCGCAGCGCCCGCGGACGTACTTTTGCGCGCTTCAAACCCGGAAAAGGAACATGCTGTGCACAGCCTGAATATAATAAAGAAAACGAGGACAGGAGGCGCCGGGGGATGTATGAAACCATACCGATCCAGCAGTTGGATGAATGGCTGGAGCGGGGCTATACAGGGAGGATTATCGATCTGAGGGATGCAGGGGCCTTTTGCTGCGGGCATATTTACGGAGCAGAGAACTATCCGTTTCATGAGCTGATGCAGAACCCTTCGGTCCTGACCGCACAGGAGCCGCTTTTGTTTTACTGCACAAGGGGAAGCGAAAGCCTCCTTGCCTGTAATTATTACGCGCGGCAGGGATATCAGGTGTATAATGTGGCGAATGGACTGAGTTATTATTGCGGGAAATATCTGACGCTCTAAAATAGATTTTCAGGAAAAGAGAAGATTGACAGGAATAACAAGGTAAATTAGAATAATACTGTTAGAGAGAAAGAGGAAGTAACCGTTCAGGCTGCCTGGACGGTTACTGTGCATGAAAAAAGAGAGGACGGTATATTGGATCGGTTTGAACTGACCGCCCCCTGCCATTTCGGCCTGGAGGCGGTACTGAAGAGAGAGATTACAGATTTGGGATACAGGATCACAGAGGTGGAAAACGGACGCGTGTCCTTTGAGGGGGAGGCAGGAGCGGTCAGCCGCGCGAATGTTTTCCTGCGCACGGCGGAACGCGTGCTTTTGAAGGTGGGAAGCTTTAAGGCCGTGACGTTTGACGAGCTGTTTGAAAAGACGAGGGCGCTTGCCTGGGAGGATTATCTTCCAAAGGATGCGAAATGCTGGGTGAAAAAGGCGTCCTCCATCAACAGTAAGCTGTTCAGCCCGTCGGATATCCAGCGGATCATGAAAAAGGCGATTGCGGGGCGCATGCAGTCAAAATACGGGATGGAGAGGATGCCGGAGACGGGAAGCGAATACCCGCTGCGCGTCTTTTTCCATAAGGATCAGGCGACGGTGGCGCTTGATACGAGCGGGGATTCCCTGCATAAGCGCGGCTACCGCCAGGCATCAGTGAAGGCCCCGATCACGGAGACGCTGGCGGCGGCGCTGATCCTGCTCACCCCATGGCAGAGAGAGCGGATTCTGGTGGATCCGTTTTGCGGAAGCGGGACATTTCCCATTGAAGCGGCGCTGATGGCAGCCGGTATCGCGCCGGGGATGAACCGTTCCTTCCTGGCTGAGGACTGGAACCATCTGATTCCGCGCAAATGCTGGTACGAAGCCATGGACGAGGCGTCGGAGCGCGTGGACGATAAGGCGGAGACGGATATCCAGGGCTATGACATCGACCCCGCGGCGCTTAAGGCGGCCAGGGAGAACGCGAAGCGCGCCGGCGTGGATCGCCTGATCCATTTCCAGCAGCGTCCGGTGCAGGAGCTCAGCCATCCGAAGAAGTACGGCTTCCTGATCTCGAATCCGCCGTACGGGGAGCGGATTGAGGAAAAGAAGAACCTGCCGCAGCTTTACAGGGCGCTTGGGGAGCGCTATAAGGCGCTCGATTCCTGGTCCATGTACCTGATCACCGCCTTTGAGGATGCGGAGCGCTGCATCGGCAGGAAGGCGGATAAGAACCGCAAGATCTACAACGGCATGATGAAGACATATTATTATCAGTTTATGGGGCCAAGGCCGCCAAAAAGAAAAGCGGGAGAGAGCGTTGAGGCGTAGACATGTATATCTGGCGCTTCTGGCGGTTTTAACGGTATGCACGCTGTTAAAAAGCCAGAAGAGGTTTACGTATGAGAGTGTGGAAAAGGGGAGCACGGCGGCATTCTGGCAGCCGGACTGGTTCTCCATTATTTCCGGCGAGATCAACCGGAGACGGATTCATCTGCGTGTGGACGGGCAGGAGATCACGGAAAAACGGTTTCCGGTCAGGATGTCGGCAGAAGGCCATTTCCTGATTCCGCTTCCGCTCCTGGCAAAGGGCTTTTCCTGCTCGGCGCATGTATACGGGGGAAAGCGCCTGGTCATGGAGCGCGGCGTCACCCGGGCGGAGATAGACGAGGGAAGCCGGGAGCTTTCGGTAAACGGAAAAACGGTTTCCCTGGAGACGGAGCTTGTAAAGGAGGACGGCCTTTATTATCTGCCGCTCAGCGCGGTAGAGCAGGCATTTTCATATAAGAGGGACTGGAATGCCGCCGCGAATACGATGGAGCTTACCTATACCGGCCGGGAGACCGGTTATCTGCCGGACCGGTATGACTACCGGGAGGCGGGCCGCGCGCCGCAGGTGAAAAATCAGGGGAGCCTGGGGACGTGCTGGGCCTTTGCCTCCCTGATGGCCCTGGAAAGCCGGCTGCTCCCGGAGCAGAATGTAAGCTTTTCCGAGGATCACATGTCCCTCAGGAACAGCTTCCACATGGATCAGAACGCGGGCGGGGAGTATACGATGTCCATGGCCTATCTCCTGGCCTGGCAGGGGCCGGTCCTGGAGGAGCAGGACGTCTACGGGGACGGCTATTCGCCGCCGGGGCTTAAGCCGGTCTGCCACGTACAGGAGATTCAGGTGCTGCCGTCCAAAGACTATGAGGCCATCAAGCGGGCCGTGTACCTCTACGGGGGCGTACAGAGCTCCCTCTATACGTCCATGGTGACCGGGAAGAGGGATTCGCGCTACTACAACAAATCGCAGGGCGCGTATTATTACAACGGAAATGCAAGGCCCAACCACGATGTGGTGATCATCGGCTGGGACGACGGCTATGCGCGGGAGAATTTCAGCGTCGCGCCCGAGGCGGACGGCGCGTTTATCTGCGCCAATAGCTGGGGCGGCGAGTTCGGGGACGAGGGATATTTCTACGTGTCGTATTACGATGTCAATATCGGCATCCACAACGTCCTGTACTCCCGCGTGGATGAAACGGACCGCTTCCATCACATCTACCAGTCGGATCTGTGCGGATGGGTGGGGCAGCTCGGCTACGGCCGGGAGAATGCGTATTTTGCAAATGTATACACAGCGGGCAGGGGCGAGGAGCTCGCGGCAGCGGGATTTTATGCCACAGGGCCGGACACCTCCTATGAGGTCTATGTCGTGACCGGGTTTGAGGGAAGCGCCCAGCTCGGGCGGCGAAGGCTCATGGCCTCGGGAAAGCTTGAAAGCGCCGGCTTTTATACCATTGATTTCGACAGCCCCGTCGCGCTGGCGGACGGAGAAAAGTTTGCGGTGATTGTCAATATTGCCACGCCCGGCTCCGTGCATCCGGTGGCCATCGAATACAATTCGCCGGATAAGAAGCTTAAGGCTGACATAAGCGACGGGGAAGGCTATATCAGCTTCCGCGGGACTTCGTGGGAGCGGGTGGAGGAGAGCCAGAAGTGCAACGTGTGTCTGAAAGCCTATACAAGAGATCGGGAAAGGGAAGAAAAGCATGAGAGATAAAATCATATTTGCCACGGCAAATGAGGATAAGCTGCGCGAGATCCGGGCGATTATGTCCGGTCTGGACTGTGAGATCATAACCATGAAAGAGGCCGGCTTTGAGGGCGGGATCGCGGAGGACGGGAACACGTTCCGGGAAAACGCGGAGATCAAGGCCCGGGCGGTCTGGGCCGCGACAGGGGGCATTGTGCTCGCGGATGATTCGGGCCTTGTGATTGATTACTTAAACGGCGAGCCGGGCGTATACTCGGCCCGCTATCTGGAGGGAACCCCGTACCCGGAAAAAAACAGGATTTTAATCGAGCGGCTGAAAGACGCCAGGGGAGAGGAGCGCAGCGCCCGTTTCGTGTGCGATATCGCGGCCGTCTTCCCTGACGGGCGCGTGATCCATGCGGAAGCGGCCATGGAGGGCCTGATCGCAGAGACGCCGGCCGGGAGCGGCGGCTTTGGCTATGACCCGATCCTGTACCTGCCGGAATACGGGAAGACCTCGGCCGAGCTTCCCATGGAGGAGAAAAACCGGATAAGCCACAGGGGAAAGGCGCTGAAACGGATGGAGGAACTGCTGAAAAACGTGTTGGAGGAGAGAAGATGAAGATACTGATTGTGAGCGATACGCACCGCCGGGACGGAAATCTCCAGGAGGTGATAGAGAGAACCGCGCCGTTTGACATGCTGATCCATCTGGGGGATGCGGAAGGCAGCGAGGATCGCATCGCGGCGTGGTGCAGGGAGCAGAACGCGGACTGCGAGGTGCATATGATCCTGGGGAACAACGATTTCTTTTCCAGCCTTGAGAGGGAGAAGGAGATTTCGATTGGAAACTATAAAGCGTTTCTGTGCCATGGGCACTTCTACAGCGTTTCCGTGGGATACGAGCGCCTGGTGGACGAGGCGAGGGACCGGGGAGCGCAGATCGCCATGTTCGGACATACCCATAAGCCCTGCCTGGACATGCGCAAAGGTATCACGGTGCTGAACCCGGGCAGCCTCTCCTTCCCGCGCCAGGACGGGAGAAGGCCCAGCTATATGCTGATGGAGATTGACCGGGAGGGGGAGGCGCATTATACGGTGAATTATCTGTAAGGGGGAAATAAGGCAGCCGTTTCAGTTGCCTGCACTGTTATGAAATAAGAGGGGAATGTGAAAAAAACAATACGGAATGATGGGATCCTGTGCGCATTTCCGGCAGTCACATGCATCATCCTGCCGCTCTGTCTTCATGCGGTATTACAGAATTATCTGCGTTCTTTTGGCGGGCCGGCGGCGGGGATGGCGGTTTACAGCCTTATCAGTGTTTTCTATGCCGCTTTATATGGCTTTATGCAGTATTTTTTTATTGAGTGCAATAACAGGTATCATCTTGCCAGTGTGATTGCAGGTATGTTGGAAATGGCGGCCGCTTTTTTTCTGCTTCCGCGGTACTGCAGATTCTGTCAGGAAGCATTCTACGCAAGGGCAGGATGGATTTCCCTGACAACAGCCATGGGTGTTATGCTTTATGGTTATCTTTTTATAAAATCAGTGAAGCGCGGCGGTTCTTTATAGAATCAGGAGACGGGAAAAGGGAACAGAAAAATTTTATACCAGGCATCGGGAGGAGTTATCGTGGCAAGAACCGTCGGAATCGGAATCCAGAGCTTTGAAAAGCTGATAACAGAGCATTGTTTTTATATAGATAAGACCGATTTTATCAGAGAATGGTGGGAAAATAAAGATGATGTGACATTGATTGCCCGCCCCCGGCGTTTTGGGAAAACGTTAAATATGAATATGCTGGAACGCTTTTTTTCGATAGAGTATGCGGGCTGGGGCTCGGTGTTTGAGGGGCTCTCCATATGGAGAGAGGAGAGATACCGCGGGCTCCAGGGCACATATCCTGTGATTATGCTCAGCTTTGCAAGCGTGAAGGAGACAACCTATGAAAATACCCGCAAAAAACTGTGCCATATTATCACGGAGCTGTACAACCGCTATGATTTCCTGTTAGACAGCGAGTGCCTGAATGAAAAGGAAAAGGAATATTACCGGAAAGTTTCAGTCGATATGGAGGATTATACCGCCACAGAGGCTTTGAAGGCCATGTCGGGCTTTCTGATGCGGTATTACGGAAAAAAAGTGATTATTCTGCTTGATGAATATGATACGCCCATGCAGGAAGCTTATGTCTGTGGATACTGGGAAGAGCTGGCGGCTTTTACCAGAAGCCTGTTCAACGCCGCGTTTAAGACGAATCCTTATATGGAGCGGGCTATTATGACTGGAACCACCAGAATCAGCAGAGAGTCTATGTTTTCGGATCTGAATAATCTGGAGGTGGTGACTGCCACATCCGAAAAATATAAAGACCGTTTTGGTTTCACACAGGAGGAAGTGTCCGGGGCGCTGGAGGAATTTTCCCTGGCCGGTCGGGAGGAGGAAGTGAAGCAGTGGTATGACGGTTTTGTTTTCGGCAGCAGGGATGGCATTTATAATCCATGGTCTGTTTTGAATTACCTGGACAAGAAAAAGGCGGGGGCGTACTGGGCCAATACCAGTTCAAACAGCCTGGCAGGAACATTGATCCGCGAGGGCAGCCCGGAGCTCAAAATGGTGATGGAGAAGCTGCTGCAGGGAGAAACACTGCACACGGCTCTTGACGAGCAGATTGTGTTCAGCCAACTGGATCAGGGGGATGAGGCTGTGTGGAGCCTGCTGCTGGCAAGCGGGTATTTAAAGGCTGTGCATGCAGAGCTGAATATGGAGCGCCTGGAAATGGAATATGATCTGAAGCTGACCAATCTGGAGGTACGGTTTATGTTTCTGCAGATGATCAGGGGATGGTTCGGAGGATGCCGCCAGACGCAGAAAGCATTTCTGAAAGCGCTGCTTTCCGATGATCTGGAAGGGATGAACGAATATATGAATGAGGTGTCCTGTGAATTATTCAGCAGCTTTGACACAGGGAAAAAACCTTCCGGCAAAGCGCAGCCGGAGCGGTTTTATCACGGTTTTGTACTGGGACTTATGGTTGATCTGCAGGACAGATATGTGATAACATCGAACAGGGAGAGCGGGTTTGGCAGGTATGATATTATGCTGGAACCAAAGAGGGGCGGGCTGGACGGCTATATCATCGAATTTAAGGTGATCCATACAGAGCGCGGGGAGACGCTGGAGGATGGAGTTAAGTCAGCCCTGAAACAGATTGAGGAGAAACAGTACGAGACTGCGCTCCGGAGCAGGGGGACAGGGCCGGAACGGATTAAAAAGTATGGGTTTGCGTTTGAGGGGCGCAGAGTGCTGATTGGAAAAAATGGGGGAGAACAGGATGGAGCTTTACAGCGGAAGGCCAAAGGATACGAACGGGAGGCTCCCAAGGGAGATCCGAACCTACGATTTCCTTGACAGCCTGGGTATAGAATATAGCAGGACGGATCACGAACCGGCCAATAATATGCAGGCATGCAATGCGATCGACGCGGTTCTGGGAGTGCTGATCTGCAAGAATCTTTTCCTGTGCAACAGGCAGAAGACGAATTACTATCTCCTGATGATGCCGGGGGATAAAAAATTTAAGACAAAAGAGCTGTCGGGACAGATAAATTCGGCAAGGCTGTCGTTTGCCGATCCGGAGGATATGTTAAAGTATCTTGATATCGAGCCGGGAGCGGTGAGCATCATGGGGCTGATGAACGATAAAGGATGCGGGGTGCAGCTTCTTATCGACGAGGATGTGCTGAAAGGCGAATATCTGGGATGCCACCCCTGCGTGTGTACATCCAGCCTGAAGATGAGGACACAGGATGTGACGCAGAAGTTTCTTCCCGCTACGGGGCACGGATACAGAACCGTCCGCTTAACGGGCGGGGACTGACATGTACTTTCGGAAGCTCACAGAATCAGGCGCGGCGGGATTTCGAGAGTACATTTGACAGGAAGGTGTAATCATAAAGATATCTGTCTTGAAGCCCCTGCGCCTTCCGGCGTTTGATACGCTCCATGCGTTCCCTCCGTTCCTCCATGGCTTTCCGTTCTTCCTTCTTTTTGTCGGCGTTCACACAGCGCCGGATTGTGGCGGCATGGTTTTTATAGCCTTTTCCGCTGGATTCCATATACTCGGACAGCCGTTCAATGTACTGTTCCCAAAAAGAGGGGAGTTCCGCCAGTTCTGCAGAAGATAGAAATACATTCCGGTATCTCCAGTGACGTTTTGTAAAGGACTTTTTAATCAAATTCACAGAAAATATACATTTCAGGGAAAAAAATAAGGCCGGGAACTTGTTTTTAGATTCCCGGCCTACGGTTTTACTATGCTGTCCGTTCTGCTTTCAGTTTTTTCACTTCGTCAAGTGGAAGTCCTGCGTATTCCGCAATTTTTTCAAGTGTCAATATTCCATCTGTCAACATTCTTTTAGCAGTATTTATTGCCCCTTCTTTTATGCCCTCTTGTAAAGATTCTTTTCTCATATCCTCCATGACTTTGCACATGATTAAAATGCCCTCCTTACTTTCCTTGAAAAAACGAACTCTGTCTGCCAGTGTCGTATAATACATATCTGCCGCATTAGTACATGAAAAATCATGCATGAGTTTTCCGATTGGCGTATCTCCACGGTAAGCGCCATTTACATACAGTATGTGCGAACCGTCCTCAAATCTTTCCCCGGTTCCTAAAAAGCACCTCTCAATCGGATAGAGCGGCAGCCCTTTTCCCATTACGTCATTTTCTGTGATAAAGATTACCCACGTTTCCGGCAGCTTATCGAAGTCCTCGCCTTTTTTCAAAAGGTTTGCGTCCATCATGCCGCTGTTGTACCTTGCTCTTTTTCTCCCGGCTCCTTTGTCGGAGCGCTGTACCTCCACATTCAGTTTTGCCCCTGTGCTGTCCGTAGCCAGGATATCCAGCTTTACCGAACGGTTCAGCAGGTTCTCCACAAATACCTGGGTGCGGACATCCAGCGCCTTTAAATCCGGTTTTTCCAGCACAATCTGCAATACCAGTTCTATGCTTGCCGTATCTCCCTCAAAACACTTTGTGAGGAAATCATCATCAATCAGGCGAAAGCCTTTCAGCCTCTGTAAATCTTCCTGATGTTTCTGGTCTATCTGCTGCGTCACTGTCAATCTTCCCACCTGCTTTCCCTTCTGTTTTCGTATCTCCATACTACCATAAACCTCCTGATTTTACAAGCCGGGAGCCAGCGCATTTCTGAATCCCGGCCTGTTTCCGTTATCGCTTTTTTACATCTGCTGTATCTCATTTTTCAGCATACGCTTGATTTTCTCGCTACCCATAAATTCCCTTTTTCATGCAATTAAACTTTGTTATCCCTTACTCACAATCGCATGATTCCGGCTTTTAACCTCCCCCTCTGGTACTGTATAGTTAGTAACAGTATGTGACCGAAACGGACACACCAAAAGAAAAGGCGGCTGCCTGCCTTTTTCAGCCCGCAACCGCCTTTTCTTTACCATTCAATATCACTATCTTTCACATATTCCCCTCTGTCTATTCTCTGCTCTGCCGCTTCCAGCCGCTTCCGCTCTTCCGGCGTCAGCTTTGTAAAATCCGGGTCCCAGGCAAGCACCAGACGCTTGATAAGCTGGCTTGCAAGTTCCTGTTCGCTCTCTGGAAGCATTTCCAGCATTTTGACCGATTCCTGAATTACCTGTGTCATGCTCTCAACCTCCATTCTATTTATAAATATCTCCGCGGCTCCCGATCTCCATAACAATCAGATGTACTCTCGGAATCTCTCTGCGCCTGCTTTTGCGGCTGATTTTCCGCCAGATGCACCCAAATTTAATCAACGTACGCTCCACGTACGCCTCATAAATTTGTGCACATCTGACAAAAAATCATCTCACAAAATCAGGCGCAGCGAGATTCCGAGAGTACATTCAGTATTTCTATTTCTCCGTCCTGCGTATACCGATAAATCACGCGATATTTCCCAACCCTCAAACGGTGTCTGCCGTCTTTATAGCCCTGCATTGGCCTTATATCGCCTTTGGGCGGCTTCTGTGTCAGCCCTTTGATTGCGTCCCTTATGGAATCCCTTAATTTCTGCGGAAGCCCCTGCAGATACTTGACCGCCGCTTTATCATACCTGATTTCCATGTACCCCGCTTTTGTTCTTTCACTTGATTATTCCTCTTTCCATGTCAGTTCTTCCCCAGTATCCCTTTTATATTTTTCCTTTATGGCTTCCACTACATAACTGTTATAAGAAGAATAGCCCTGCTCTTTTGCTATCTCTTTCATACGCGCCTTAAATCCTTTTGGAACCGCCAGTTCCGCCCTGTCATAATTTTTATCACGGTATCGGTTTTTTGCCGCCGTTGCCGCCGGCCCCCTGGGTATTGTCCACTTTTTTTCCTGCGTCTGCTGTTCTGCCATTCCTCAATCTCCGTTTCTTTTTAATGTACTCTCGGAATCTCTCTGCGCCTGCTTTTGCGGCTGATTTTCCGCCAGATGCACCCAAATTTAATCAACGTACGCTCCACGTACGCCTCATAAATTTGTGCACATCTGACAAAAAATCATCTCACAAAATCAGGCACAGCGAGATTCCGAGAGTACATTTTATAGCTTATTGTATCACATTCTTTCTACTTACGGAAGTATGCAAAATGCACAAATCTACGGTTCAGATAGTAATGGGTTTAGAATCTGACGCCGGCGCCCTCCCGCGACAAACTCCCCCCGCAGCCGTTCACTTCGCTTAGCTAAATCGGATTCTGTTAATTTTTTAACATCTGTCTTGTCACATGAAAAGATATATGCTATACTGTTGCCAGAAAAAACGCCGGAAAAGGAAGCGCCGCAGGCGCATTCCCCACACCCGGCAGAATAGAGGGCAGCATGACAAAACAGGAGGAAATACAGAGATTAAAGGCAGAGAAAGACGCGGCTATTCTGGCGCATTTTTATGTGGCGCCGGAGATCCAGGAGGCGGCGGATTACATAGGGGATTCCTTTAAACTGAGCAGGATTGCAAAGGATCTCCCCAATCAGACGATTGTTTTCTGCGGCGTGTCATTTATGGGAGAGAGCGGTAAGCTTTTGAGTCCGGGAAAACGCATACTGATGCCGGCGCCGGACGCGGACTGTCCGATGGCCCATATGGTAACCAGACAGGAGGTGGAGCGCGCCAGAAAGCAGTACCCGGATCTGGCGGTTGTCTGCTATGTCAACTCCACCGCGGAGATCAAATCCTGGTCGGATGTGTGCGTGACATCCGCCAATGCGGTGAAGATTGTGAAAAATCTGCCGAACCGGAATATTCTCTTTATTCCGGATAAAAACCTGGGGCGTTTTGTGGCGGGGCAGGTTCCGGAAAAGAATGTGATGCTGGTAAATGGCTTCTGCCCGATCCATGAGGGGATGAAGGCGCAGGAGATAGAGGCTCTTAAGAAAGAGCGCCCCAAAGCAGAGGTGCTTGCCCATCCGGAATGCAATGAGGGCGTGCTTGCCATGGCGGATTACATCGGCTCAACGAGCGGGATCCTCGCGTATGCAAAGGAGAGCGGCGCGGAGGAATTTATCATCGGAACCGAGATCGGCGTCCTGCACGAACTGAAGAAGCAGAATCCGGGCAAGCGCTTTTTTGTTCCGGCCACGCCCCCGGTCTGTCATGATATGAAGAAAATCACGCTGGATCAGATCATCCGCGTATTAAAGACAGGGGATCATGAGGCGAGTGTGGACGGGCAGTACGCGGACCGGGCCGGGGCGGGCCTTTCCAGGATGCTGGAGCTGGCGGGCCGGTAAAAGAGAGCAGTCCAGGAGAGCAGTCCTTAAGAGCGGGGCGGTAAGAGTCAGGCGGAACGGCCGTCTGGCCAGGCAGGCCGGGCCAGAGCGCGAAAGGCGCAGGGACTTTCCGGACAGGAGGACGCAGGAAGGCGCATAAGCCGATGCGGCGAAGGAGATAAGATGACAAGGGATATTTATGTGGATGTGGCCATTGCCGGGTGCGGGGTGGCGGGCCTTTACACGGCCTTACATCTGCCAAGGGAAATGCGGGTTCTGCTCATCTGCAAGGAGGGCATGGAAGAGTGCGATTCCATGCTGGCGCAGGGCGGGATCTGTGTGATGCGGGATGAGGCGGATTACGATTCATATTTTGAGGATACGATGCGCGCGGGGCATTATGAAAACCGTCGGGAGAGCGTGGATATCATGATCCGCGCAAGCCGCGGGGTGATTGACCGGCTTTTAAGCTTTGGCGTTGAGTTTGACAAAACCCCCGACGGCAGTTTACAATATACAAAAGAGGGCGCGCACTCCAGGCCCCGGATCTGTTTTCACGAGGACATTACGGGAAAAGCGATCACGCAGACGTTGCAGCGCCATGTAAAGCGCCTTCCCAACGCGGCGATCCTGGAATACACGACGATGACGGATATTCTGGAGGAAAATGGGATCTGTACGGGGATGACGGCGCGGACAAGAGACGGCGGGCTCTTACGGATCCACGCGCAGGATACGGTGATGGCGACCGGAGGCATAGGGGGGCTGTTTGAGCGATCAACCAATTTTCCGAGCCTGACGGGCGACGCGCTGCGTGTGGCAAAGGGGCATGGGATCCGCCTGGAGCACCTGGATTATATCCAGATCCACCCCACCAGCCTGTATACGGAGAAGCCGGGAAGAAGCTTTCTGATTTCCGAGTCGGCCAGGGGCGAGGGTGCGGTTCTGCTGAACCAGAAGAGGGAGCGCTTTGTTGACGAGCTTCTCCCGAGAGATGTGGTGACGCAGGGGATCGAGCGGCAGATGAAGGAGGAGAACAGCCGTTATGTCTGGCTGTCGTTTGCGTCAGTGCCGCAGGAGACGATCCGGAGCCATTTTCCCAACATATATAAGAGATGCCTTGAAGAAGGCTATGATATTACAAGGGAGCCGATCCCGGTCGTCCCGGCCCAGCACTATTTTATGGGCGGAATCTATGTGGACAGCGAGTCCAGGACTACCATGGAGCATCTGTATGCGGTCGGGGAGACGAGCTGCAACGGGGTGCACGGGAAAAACCGGCTGGCCAGCAACAGCCTGCTGGAAAGCCTTGTATTTGCAGAGAGGGCGGCCGTCTCGATCGCGGCCGCCCGGAAAGAGGAGGTATCATATGAACCCGATTACCATGCTGCTTGCGGCTGATAAATATATCCGTCTTGCGCTGGAGGAAGACATCAACAGCGAGGATGTGTCCACAAACGCCGTTATGCCGGAGTACAGGAAGGGAGAGGTGCAGCTTATCTGTAAGGAGGACGGCATCATCGCCGGGCTTCCCGTATTCGGCCGTGTGTTTACCATGCTGGATCCGGACACAAAGATTGCGTATGACGTAAAAGACGGCGACGCGGTGAAAAAAGGCCAGCATCTTGCCGCCGTGACAGGAGATATCAGGGTCCTTCTTTCCGGAGAGCGCACGGCGCTCAATTATCTGCAGCGCTTAAGCGGAATCGCGACCTATACAAACACAGTGGCAAAGCTTCTGGAGGGGACGAAAACCACGCTCCTGGACACAAGGAAAACCACGCCCTGCATGAGGATATTTGAAAAATACGCGGTGAAGGTGGGCGGCGGCTCGAACCACCGCTACAACCTGTCAGACGGCGTCCTGCTCAAGGACAATCACATCGACGCCGCCGGAGGCGTAAAAGAGGCCGTGGAGGCCGCCAGGGCGTATGCGCCGTTTGTCCGGAGGATCGAGGTGGAAACAGAGAATCTTGACATGGTGCGGGAGGCCGTGGAGGCCGGGGCGGATATTATCATGCTGGACAATATGACGCCGGAGGAGATGGCGGAGGCGATCCGCATCATCGGCGGCCGCGCCCGGACCGAGTGCTCAGGCAATATAACAAAAGAAAACATCAAAACCATTATCAGCCTGGGCGTTGACTATGTATCCAGCGGCGCGCTGACCCACTCCGCGCCGATTCTGGATATCAGCCTGAAGCATCTGCGGGCATTTTCATAAAAAGCCGCCGGAAAGGGCCGCGCATAGTTTTAAAGATCTGGCTTCATGTACTCCCGGAATCCCACAAAATCAGGCGCAGGGAGATTTCGGGAGCACATTTTCAGAGAAAGGGGGATGGCAGATGGAAACAGCGATGACCGGAGCGGATCGCAGGAAGAGGATTCTGGCAATGATGAGGCAGTCTGCAAAGCCCCTGTCAGGCGGCGCGCTTGGCAGGGAGACCGGCGTGAGCCGTCAGGTGGTGGTGCAGGATATCGCGCTGCTCAGGACCGAAGGCCATCCCATCGTGGCTACTGCCAGGGGTTATATTTTAGACGAGCCGAAGCATGCGGTACGCCTGTTTAAGGTATTTCACACAAATGAACAGACCGGGGAAGAGCTGAAATCCATCGTGGATCTGGGAGGCTGCGTGCTGGATGTGGCTGTCAACCACCGCGTTTACGGGAAGATGTCGGCTCCGCTGAATATCAAAAACCGCCGGGATGTGCAGGTCTTTCTGGAGCAGCTAAAGAGCGGAAAATCTATCCCGCTGATGAATATTACCTCCGGCTATCATTTCCACAGAGTCAGCGCTGAGGAGGAGGAGATATTGGACGAGATCGAGGAGATGCTTCGGGAGAGGCATTTCCTGACCGAATTCATGCCGTATGAACAGGAGGGGTGAAGCGCGGGCTGCGTTATCAGCGGCCCTCTCACGACAAACAACGCTCCGCAATCCGGTATCAAAGGGGTCAAAAGACCTTTTGACCCCGACATCTTACCATTGACATGTGAAGAGTAATGGATATTTTACAAATGTAAACAATAAATAAAAATAAGTTGACAATTTACCCATGTTGCGCTATCATCATGAAAGAAACCATATTTGTTAATTCTGAGGTGATGCACAACATGGGTAAAGCGCTCTTTATTGCCGGAACCGGGACGGATGTCGGGAAAACGTACGCAGCCGGCCTGATTGTAAAAAAGCTTAGCCAGAGCGGCGCTTCTGCGGCTTACTATAAAGCGGCTGTGAGCGGAAACGTCCGGGGCGGGGACGGGAAGCTGATTCCGGGCGACGCTCTCTATGTAAAGACAATTTCAGGGATCTGCCAGCCGCTTGAGCAGATGTGTCCCTATGTCTATGAGCATGCGGTTTCCCCGCATCTGGCGGCCGGGATGGAGGGAAATCCGGTCCGGATGGATCGCGTGCTTGCTCTGTTTAAAGAGCTCTGCGGGACATATGAGTATGTGACCATGGAGGGCTCCGGAGGGATTCTGTGCCCGATACGCTTTGACGGGACGGAGATCTGGCTTGCGGATATCGTGAAAGCCTGCGGGGCGGGCTGCCTCCTTGTGGCGGACGCCGGCCTGGGGGCTATCAATGCGGCGGGCCTGACTGCTTTCTATATGAGGGAAAAGGGGATCCCCCTGAAAGGGATTATATTGAACCATTTCCGGCCGGGGGACGGGCTGCACGAGGATAACCGGAAGATGTGCGAGTATGTGACAGGAGTAAAGGTCGCAGCCTGCATAAAAGACGGCGACCGGGATCTGGAGCTTTCAGGAGACTGCTTAAAATCGCTGTATGAGGAGGTGCTGCAATGATCTGGTATCCGTATGAGCAGATGAAAACGATGAGGGCGCCTTACGAGATCGTGGATGCAGAGGGCGTTTATCTGTATACCAGGGAGAAAAAGCTGATAGACTCTGTGTCCTCCTGGTGGAGCGTGATCCATGGCTACAAGCACCCGGAGCTCAACCGGGCGCTTATTTCGCAGGCGGAAAAATTTTCTCACGTCATGCTCGGGGGACTGACCCATGAACCTGTAAAGCGGCTTTCGCAAAAGCTTGCAGACTGGCTTCCCGGGGATCTGGACTATACGTTTTTCTCGGATTCCGGAAGCGTGGCCGTGGAGGTGGCGCTGAAAATGGCGCTTCAGTATTATATGAACCGCGGGGAAACGGAGCGCACGATGATCCTGGCCCTTGAGCATGCCTACCACGGAGACACGTTTAAAACCATGGAGGCGGGCGACGACGAGGATTATCACTTCGTGCTGAAGGCGTACGGGCCCAGCCGCTATGTCGTACATATCCCAACTGAAATAAAAGCCCTGGAGCAGGCGTTTGAGGCATACCATGGCCGGCTCAACTGCCTGCTTGTGGAACCGCTTCTCCAGGGGGCGGGAGGCATGCGCATGTATGATGTCTCCTTCTTAAAGCGCGCCAGGGAGCTCTGCGACCGATACGGAGTGCTCCTGATCTTCGACGAGGTGGCCACAGGCTTTGGACGCACAGGGAATCGCTTCGTATCGGATCTGGTGCTGCCGGATATCCTGGTTCTCGGAAAAGCGCTGACCGGAGGCTATATCGGCCACGCGGCGACGGTAGCGAGGAAAAGGGTGTTTGACGGCTTCTACGACGAGCACCCGGAGCACGCGCTGATGCACGGCCCGACCTTCATGGGAAATGCCCTTGCGTGCAGCGTGGCGCTCAAATCCATCGAGCTCTTTGAAACAGGGGACTACATGTCAAAGATCAAAAGAATTGAAGCAGTCACGCGCCGGGAGATGGAGGGCTTTACGGATCCGCGCATCCGCGAGATCCGGATCATGGGCGGGTGCGTCTGCGCAGAAGTGACGGATGCATCTGTGCTCAAAGGGTATCAGCAGTTTGCCTTTGAAAGAGGCGTGTTCAGCCGCCCGTTCCTCAACTGCCTGTATGCGATGGTTCCTTATGTGATCCGGGAAGAAGAGCTGGTAAAGGTGCTGGATACCATGAAAGCGTGGTTTCGGGTTTAACTGCGGCAACCGTTTGCTTCTCTTAAACTGTAACGCTTTTTGTTAGGTATGCCATTCTTCAAAGAGCCAGAGAATCAAAGCATTCCTCAATTTATGACATACCTAACTTGAATTCGTTACAGCTTAAAATTACCATTAGCTTAGTGTTATCTGAACTGTTACACGGACCGCGAAAAAAACAGAACAGATGAATTCGCAAAAATATGCTTGACAGCAGAGGAGATTTAGTATATACTACCTTTGCTGTCAATCAATCCGGTCAGGCCGATTCGACAGCATACAAAGTGAATATGAGTCTGTAGCTCAGTTGGATAGAGCAACGGCCTTCTAAGCCGTGGGTCGGGGGTTCGAATCCCTTCAGGCTCGTTGAATCTGCAGGAAGACTGCCTCAGATTCATTGAATGTGGTGGGTATAGCGCAGCTGGTTAGCGCGCCAGATTGTGGCTCTGGAGGCCTAGGGTTCGAATCCCTATATCCACCTTTTTTTTCTGATTATACGGGAGATTGTATAGTGAGAAAGCCCTCCGGGCGGGATCGCGTCACGGCGGATCGATGTCGCTTAGGCGGCCTTTTCTATTGCTGATGGGCTATCGCCAAGCGGTAAGGCACAGGACTTTGACTCCTGCATTCGTTGGTTCAAATCCAACTAGCCCAGTTGAATAAGGGGTATTAGCTCAGTCGGCAGAGCACTTGACTTTTAATCAAGTTGTCCGGGGTTCGAATCCCCGATGCCTCATGGTATGGAAAGCCTTGTAAACATAGATTTTTTCTGTGCTTACGGAGGCTTTTCGTTTTCTATTTGACAAAATTGCAGGCGATCTTTATAATAAAACCAGAGGCAGAGAGGATGTGGAATATGAACTTTTTCAGAAAGCTGGAACGGAAGTTTGGTAAATACGCGATTCCGAATCTGATGTATTATATTGTCGGGCTGTACATCGTCGGCCTTGCGGTTCATCTTGTGAATCCGATGATTTATTATATGTATTTATCGCTGGACGCGGGGGCTGTTCTGCACGGCCAGGTCTGGCGGCTGGCGACGTTTCTGATCTGTCCGCCTTCTTCAGGCATATTTTTTAACCTGATTGCCCTGTACCTTTACTATTCCCTTGGATCCACGCTGGAGCAGGTATGGGGGACATTCCGTTTTAACGTCTACTTTTTTATGGGTGTGCTGGGGCACATCGCGGCAGCGTTTATCATCTATGCGCTGTCAGGCGTTTCTTATCCGATGAGTACCTATTACCTGAATGAATCGCTGTTCCTGGCCTTTGCCGCCACCTTCCCGCAGACGCAGTTCTGGGTGATGGGCATACTGCCTATCAAGGCAAAGTGGCTGGGGATCTTTGTCGGCGCGCAGTTCCTTTATGATTTCATCGTGGGAGGCATGGCGGCGAGGCTCAGTATCGGCTTGGCGCTGCTCAATTTTGTCGTGTTCTTCCTGATAACGAGGAACTATACGTCCGTGAGTCCCAGGGAGCTGAAGAGGAAGCGGGCTTTTAAGTCAGAGGTAAAGCGGGCGAAGATCCAGAAGATCGCGCTCAGCCATCATAAATGCGCAGTCTGCGGCCGCACGGAAAAGGATGACCCGAATCTGGAGTTCCGCTATTGCTCGAAGTGTGCGGGCGGGCTGGAATACTGCATGGATCATTTGTATACGCATAAGCATGTGACAGAAGAAGATTTGTAGGGACGGCAGGATATGGCTGCCGCAGCCTATAGAATTTATAGAAGGGGAACAGGAGGCAGAACAGAGGAATGAAGAAGACAAAGATTGTCTGTACGATGGGGCCGAATTCGGATGACCGGGAGGTTCTCCGGCAGATGGCGCTGAACGGGATGGACGTGGCGAGGTTTAATTTTTCTCATGGCGATCATGAGGAGCACAGGAAGCGTCTCGCGCTTCTGGAGAGCGTCAGGGAAGAGCTTGATCTCCCGATAGCCGCCCTTTTGGACACCAAAGGACCGGAGATACGCACAGGAACGCTTAAGGGCGGGCGGAAGGTTATGCTGAAGGAGGGCGGTACGTATGTGCTGACCACGGAAGAGATCACAGGGGATGAAAATCGGGGGTTCATCAACTATGACGGTCTTGTGGAGGACGTACAGGCAGGAAGCAGGATTCTCATTGACGACGGCCTGATAGAGCTGGAGGTGAGGGAAATCCGCGGCTGTGAGATTGTGTGCCGCATTATAAACGGAGGGGAGCTGGGCGAGAGGAAGGGCGTGAATGTGCCCAATGTAAAAGTTCGCCTGCCTGCCCTGACGGAAAAGGACCGGGAGGATATCCAATTCGGGATCGAGGCGGGCTTTGATTTTGTGGCGGCCTCGTTTGTACGGAATGCGGAGGCGGTCCGTGAGATCCGCCGGCTTCTCGACGAAAACGGCTCGCGGATGCAGATTATTTCCAAGATTGAGAACGCGGAGGGGATTGAGCACATCGACGAGATTATCGAGGCCAGCGACGGGATCATGGTGGCGCGCGGCGACATGGGCGTGGAGATTCCGGCGGAGAAGGTTCCCCATATTCAGAAGATCCTGATCCGCAAGTGCAATGAAGCCTGCAAGGTGGTGATCACAGCCACGCAGATGCTGGATTCCATGATCCGCAATCCCCGCCCCACCCGCGCAGAGGTGGCGGATGTGGCGAATGCCGTTTATGACGGGACGGATGCGGTGATGCTGTCAGGGGAGACGGCGATGGGAAATTATCCGGTGGAGGCAGTGCGGATGATGAGCCAGATCGTAGAGGATTCAGAGCAATATCTGGATTATCTGTCCTATCAGAGGAGAAGAGTCAGAGGGGAACATGCGGGGAATATTTCCAATGCTGTCTGCTATTCGTCTGTGGCAACGGCCCAGGAGCTCGGCGCAAAGGCGATCGTAGCGCCTACCATCAGCGGCTTTACGGCAAGGATGCTTTCCAAGTGGCGTCCGAAGACGCCGGTTGTGGGCCTGTCGCCCAGCATGGCGTCCGTGAGGCAGATGCAGCTTTACTGGGGAGTAAAGCCCTTTCACGCCAAGCGCGCCGAATCGACGGATGTGCTGATTTATTCTTCGATGGAACTTTTAAAGAGCAGAGGTATCATAAAAGAACAGGATTTGGTGGTTGCCACGGCCGGCGTGGTGACGCACTCAAACCGTCATGAACCGGCGACAGATACGAATATTATGCGCGTGGTTGTGACAGACTGAGCCCGGCCGCTGCTCCATACAAATGGGGAGGATTTATGAATATGACAAAGAATAAGATGACGAAATCAGCGAAGACGAAGCTGTTAAGTATCGTTACGATTATCCTGATTCTTTTATGCGCGTTTTCCATGTTTTCTGTGGCGCGTTTTAACAGCAAGCTGACGCTTGCCCTGGGCAACCAGACGAATCTGATTGTCGCTGCGAACGGCTTTTCGGATGCATCGACCTATCTGACCAAGGAGGTCAGAAGCTATGCCGTGACAGGAAAAAAGGAGTATTACGATAACTACTGGAAGGAAGTCAATACGGATAAGAACAGGGAAAAGCATGTGGCGGCGATGAAGGCGATCGGCCTTACTTCAGAGGAATCCGCCATGGTGGATCAGATTTCCTCGCTGTCCAACAACCTGGTTCCCCTGGAGGAAGAGGCCATGGAGCTGACGGAGCAGGGGCACAGGGAACGGGCGTATACGATTCTTTATGGAGATCAATACGAGTCGGGCGTGCAGCAGATCCAGGATGTCGTGAACAAGTTTGACGCGGCTATCAAAAAGAGGATGGAGGCTGAGGTCAGCAGCATATACCGCAAGGTTGTGATCTTTACGGCGATTGTCTATGTCTGTGTGGGAATCATTCTGTGCGCCCAGATTTGCGTTATCCTGTTCGTCTTAAAGGAACTGATTGATCCGATTATCAAGTTTGAGAGGAAGATGAAGGAATTTTCCGAGGGAAATTTAAACGGTTCCTTTGAACTGGAAGAGGATAACACGGAGATCGGCAGGACGGCGGCTTCCATCAAGCGGTTCCAGCAATTCCAGAAAGAGATCATTGAGGATATCGGCTATCTGTTAGGCGAGATGGCGAACGGCAATTTCTCGATCCGCACCAGATGCGAGGGCAATTATATAGGCGATTACAAGAATGTCCTTCTATCCTTAAGGCAGATTAACGGGATGCTCAGCTCCACCCTGAGAGACATCAGGGAGGCATCGGAGCAGGTGAACAGCGGCGCGGATCAGGTTTCCTCCGGCGCGCAGGGACTTTCCCAGGGCGCGACCGAGCAGGCGGCCTCTGTGCAGGAGCTGTCGGCCTCCGTGGCGGATATTACGAATGATCTCCACAAGATGGCGGATCAGACGCAGACAGCCGCTGAGCTTGTAGGGCAGGCGGAGACTGCCCTCAACAACGGCATGGAGGAGATGGAGGAGATGGTAAAGGCCATGCACAATATCGAGCGCTCTTCGCTTGAGATTGAGCATATTGTGAAGACCATTGATGACATCGCATTCCAGACGAACATTCTGGCCCTGAATGCGGCGGTGGAGGCCGCGAGGGCCGGTTCCGCGGGCAAAGGCTTTGCGGTTGTGGCGGACGAGGTGCGCAACCTGGCGCAGAAGTCGGCGGAGGCGGCCAAGAGCACGACGTCCCTCATTGTAGAGTCCTCCAGGGCGGTAAAAGAGGGCATGGATATTGCCGAGAGGACCGAGGGCGCCGTGGGCCAGGCGGCAAAGAATTCAAAAGAAGCGGCCGGTATTGTGATGAATATCAAGAACACCTCCTATGTAGAGGTGGACGCGGCGAACCAGATGCTCCAGAATATCGATCAGATCTCAGCGGTCGTGCAGAACAACAGCGCTACGGCCGAACAGAGCGCCGCCGCCAGCGAGGAGCTCTCCGGACAGGCGAACATGCTCAAGGCCCTGATTGGAAAATTCCGGCTGCGGGATGCTTAAGATTTTGAGTATGGTAACAGTTTGGATAACCTCAGAACTGTCACTGAGTATAAACTTTGGTTTTTCGGGTTGTTGACTAATTTTTAAAAGTAGTGTATAAATAACAGGAAAAGACAAGGGAGTCTGATCCGGCTGCGGGGAATGTGTTGCCTCCGCTTCCGGTTCAGGCTTCTTTGATACGTTTGGAGGAGATTAAAAAGTGGAAAAGAAGCCGTTTGTTACCCTGGAACAGCTCCGGGAGATGAAAAAGACCTATCCGACCCCGTTCCATCTCTATGATGAGAAGGGGATCCGCAAGAATGCAAAGAAGTTACAGGAGGCGTTTTCCTGGAATCCCGGTTTCCGGGAATATTTTGCCGTGAAGGCGACGCCGAATCCGTTTATCATCAACATTTTAAAGGAGCTGGGCTGCGGGGTGGACTGTTCCTCGGAGACCGAGCTGATGATGGCGGAGGCCATGGGATACAGGGGAGAGGGTATCATGTTTTCCTCCAATGACACGCCGCCGGAGGAATTCCGGCTCGCGGACAGGCTGGGGGCCATTATCAACCTGGATGATTTTACGCATATTGAATTTCTGGAGAAAACCATTGGCCGTATTCCGGAAACGATTAGCTGCCGTTATAATCCGGGCGGGCTGTTTAAGATCAGCAATGACATCATGGACAACCCGGGCGATTCCAAGTACGGCATGACGGCGGATCAGCTAAAAGAGGCGTTCCGGGTCCTTAAGGAAAAAGGGGCGAAGCGGTTCGGGATCCACGCTTTTCTGGCCAGCAATACAGTGACCAATGAGTATTACCCCATGCTGGCAAGGGTTCTGTTTGAAAAGGCCGTGCAGCTTAAGGAAGAAACCGGGGCTGACATCCGCTTTATCAACCTTTCCGGCGGAATCGGAATCCCCTACCGCCCGGATCAGGAGCCAAACGATATCGCCGCCATCGGAGAGGGGGTCAGACAGGCATATGAAGAGATCCTCGTCCCGGCCGGCATGGGAGACGTGGCGCTCTGCACAGAGCTGGGCCGTTTCATGCTCGGCCCCTACGGCTGTCTGGTAACCACAGCGATCCACGAGAAGCACACGCACAAGGAATACATCGGAGTGGACGCCTGCGCCGTCAACCTCATGCGCCCGGCCATGTACGGCGCGTATCACCACATCACCGTAATGGGCAAAGAGGACAGGCCCCATGATCACAAGTACGATGTAACAGGTTCTCTTTGTGAAAATAATGACAAATTTGCCATTGACCGGATGCTGCCGGAGATCGAAAAGGGGGATATTCTTGTGATTCACGATACGGGAGCGCACGGGTTTTCTATGGGGTATAATTATAATGGCAAGCTTCGGTCGGCGGAGCTGCTTTTGAAGGAGGATGGGTCTGTGCAGATGATCCGCCGCGCGGAGACGCCGGAGGATTATTTTGCTACGTTTGATTTTAGCGGGTTGTTTGGTTCTGTAGGCAATAGGTGAATTACGGGGAGGCCGCCAGCGCCAGGTTCTATATCCAACAGAACCCCGCTCCCGCTCGGAGAAAAGCGCAGCGGATGCTAAGCTCGAAAAGACCTCGCTAAGCACCGGCGGTTTTCTACGGGTTCTTTATGGATATAGAACCTGGCGCTGGCTACTTGATCGGCTGGCCAGGGATCTGTGACAGCCGAAAGGCCCGGTATGGGGGTAAAAGATCATATATTTTAAAGTATGGAGTGATGACATCCATCCAAAAGGCAGCGCAAACCCCATAAGATAAGTTAAAAATTGCAATAATGCAGAAACAGTCATTTTTATTGCATGGTAAATTGGAATATTAAGAATTTCTTCATAATTTATTCAAATACTATACAAACATTTTACGGCGAAGCGTGCTATACTATAACCATAATAAATGCACGATACAAACGCTAGAAAGTCCTTAGAACTTTTTGAAATTCCGAAATCCCAAATGAATGAGTCCTTTGCCGGGTGGCAGGGGGCTTTTTCATTTGCACCATATATTTTATGCCCCTGTTAAAGCCTGGGCGTTTTACGGCAGTAGACTTCGCCAGAGCATTTTTCAAATACGCTCCACGGCTGTACCACAGCGTTGCATAGATACCTTATAGATATCAGTGAATATCGGGTGCTGAATTCACCTTTATTTGTGCAATACTGTAGTGTAATACATTCAGGCTCATGAAAAAACAGGCATCAGGCATTCAAAAATCACAGCCAGCCAGTAACGTAGCCAGTGCGGGCTTGTATATCCATAAGGAACCCGTAGAAAACCGCCGGCACTTAGCGAGGTCTTTTCGAGCTTAGTGTCCGCTGCGCTTTTCTCCGAGCGGGAGCGGGGTTCTGTTGGATATACAAGCCCGCACTGGCGGCCCTTTCGCGCCCGCACTGGCAGCTCTTCACTGAAAGTTATTCACAAAAGCAAATTCACAAAACTAACAAACGGTTGCGCGAACCCCAAAAAGATGATATATTTTACTGTAATCTCCGAAACCCGGAAACATTGAAAAAAGAGAGGAATATCAAATGGCAGCAGAGCAGAGCAGAATCAGGAATTTCTGCATTATTGCCCACATCGATCACGGCAAGTCAACCCTTGCGGATCGGATTATAGAGATGACAGGACTTCTGACCAGCAGGGAGATGCAGTCGCAGGTTCTGGATAATATGGATTTGGAGCGTGAGCGGGGAATCACGATCAAGGCCCAGGCCGTGCGCACGGTTTACCAGGCAAAGGATGGGGAGGAGTATATCTTTAACCTGATCGACACCCCGGGCCATGTGGATTTTAATTATGAGGTGTCGAGAAGCCTGGCGGCCTGCGACGGGGCTATACTGGTGGTGGACGCCGCGCAGGGGATTGAGGCCCAGACGCTGGCCAATGTGTACCTGGCATTGGATCACGATCTGGACGTTTTCCCGGTGCTGAATAAGATCGACCTTCCGAGCGCTGATCCGGAGCGGGTGGCGGCGGAGATTGAGGATGTGATCGGGATTGAGGCCGCGGACGCGCCGCGGATATCGGCTAAGACGGGGCTGAATGTGGAAGAAGTGCTGGAACGGATTGTAAAGGAGCTCCCGGCCCCGTCAGGGGATCCGGACGCGCCGCTGCAGGCCCTGATCTTTGACTCCCTGTATGATTCGTATAAGGGCGTGATCGTATTCTGCCGGATTAAGAACGGGACCATCCGCAAGGGGACGCCGGTGAAGATGATGGCCACAGGGGCTGTGGCGGACGTTGTGGAGGTGGGCTACTTCGGGGCGGGGCAGTTTATCCCCTGCGAGAGCTTAAGCGCCGGTATGGTGGGCTATATGACGGCCAGCATTAAGAATGTGCGCGATACCATGGTGGGCGATACGATCACAAACCGGGAGGTTCCCTGCGAGGCGCCGCTTCCGGGGTATAAAAAGGTGACGCCTATGGTGTACTGCGGCCTGTACCCCGCGGACGGGGCAAAGTATCCGGATCTGCGCGACGCGCTGGAAAAGCTGCAGTTAAATGACGCCTCCCTGTTTTTTGAGGCGGAGACCTCGATCGCGCTGGGGTTTGGCTTCCGCTGCGGCTTTCTGGGCCTTTTGCACCTGGATATTATTGAAGAGCGCCTGGAGCGGGAATACAACCTGGATCTGGTGACGACGGCCCCGGGCGTTGTCTACCGCGTCCACAAGACGAACGGGGAGGTCATGGATCTGACGAATCCGTCGAATCTGCCGGATCCGTCGGAGATTGATTACATGGAGGAGCCGATCGTGTCGGCGGAGATTATGGTGACCACCGAATTTGTGGGGGCTATTATGACGCTCTGCCAGGAGCGGCGGGGCGTTTACCTGGGCATGGAGTATATTGAGACGACGCGCGCGCTGCTTAAGTATGAGCTTCCGCTGAATGAAATCATCTATGATTTCTTTGACGCGCTGAAATCGCGCTCGCGCGGCTATGCCTCGTTTGACTATGATTTAAAGGGCTACCAGGAGTCAAAGCTTGTGAAGCTGGATATCCTCGTCAACCGCGAGGAGGTGGACGCGCTCTCGTTTATCGTGTTTGAGGGCTCTGCCTATGAGCGGGGGCGGAAGATGTGCGAGAAGCTGAAGGAAGAGATTCCGCGCCATTTATTTGAAATCCCCATCCAGGCGGCGGTGGGCGGCAAGATCATTGCCCGCGAGACGGTGAAGGCCATGCGCAAGGATGTGCTTGCCAAATGTTACGGCGGCGATATCTCGCGTAAAAGAAAGCTCTTAGAGAAGCAGAAGGAGGGCAAGAAGCGGATGCGCCAGATCGGCAGCGTGGAGATCCCGCAGAAGGCGTTTATGAGCGTCTTAAAGCTCGACGATGAATAGGAGAGCGCCGGAAGCGGGAGATAATAAGGGAGACAGCCTGGGCCTTTACCTGCATATTCCGTTTTGCGCGAGGAAATGCCTGTACTGCGATTTCCTGTCTTTTCCGGCTTCGGAGGAGACGAGGAGGCTCTATATCAAAAGGCTTTCCGAGGAAATCAGGGCCTGCGGGCGGCGCGCGGGGATGCGGGAGCGGATTGTGGACACGGTTTTTATAGGGGGCGGGACTCCGTCGCTTCTTTTGCCGGAGGAGACAGAGGCGCTTCTTGAGGCGGCGCGGGCTTCGTTTCGGGTGGACGCGGGCGCGGAGATCACTATGGAGGCCAATCCCGGCTCCTTTGGGCGCGCCGCGGCCGGGCGTCTGAGAAGGGCGGGCGTGACGCGCTTAAGCCTGGGCCTTCAGTCCGCCTGCGACGGGGAGCTTGCGCGTCTTGGGCGGATCCACACATGCCGGGCGTTTCTGGAGAGCTTTGACGCGGCGAGAGAGGCCGGATTTGACAACGTAAACGTGGATCTGATGTCCGGGCTTCCGGGGCAGACGGCGGAAAGCTTTGAGAAAACGCTGGCCTTCACGGCGCGTCTCGGTCCGGAGCATATCTCGGCGTACGGCCTGATAATCGAGGAAGGGACGCCGTTTTATGAGACGTATGGGGCGATGAAGGCGGATCTGGAGCGGTACGGGGAATGGGAGGACATTCCGCCGGGAAGGAGAGCCGCTTATCAGGGGACGCTTCCTCTTCCGGGGGAGGCGGCGGATCGCGGGATGTACCATATGACAAAGGAATTTCTCATGGAACAGGGATACGGCCGCTATGAGATCTCCAATTATGCAAAAACAGGCGGGGAATGCCGCCATAATATCCGCTACTGGACCGGGAGCGATTACCTGGGCCTGGGCCTTGGGGCCGCTTCGCTCATGGACGGGGCGCGTTTTACGGTTACGCGTTCGCTAAAGGAGTATCTGGGGCGGACGCCGGAGGATTTCCGGCTCGGAAAGCAGTACAGAGAGACGCATGTCCTGTCTGTGCGGGAGAAAATGGAGGAATTTATGTTTCTTGGCCTCAGGATGATCCGGGGCGTCGAAGCCGCCGGCTTTTCCCGCCGCTTTGGGACACGGCTGGAAGCTGTTTACCAAAAAGCCTGCGCGGGCCTCATGGAGGACGGGCTCCTGGCGTCGTCGGGCGAAGGGGACGAAAAGCGTTATTACCTGACGGAGCGGGGGCTGGATGTGAGCAACTGCGCCCTGGCTGAATTTTTATTTGACTGACCGCAAAATGGCCAAATGGCTGTCCGGGGCGGCTGGATGGTAAAAGCCCATGCGCAGGCCGGACGGCTTTCCGGCCGGGCGCGGGGACCGCGGCGAAGAAAGAGGGAATCATTGTGAAATGGAAAAAATATACGCTGACCACTACGACGGAGGCGGTGGATCTGATCAGCAGCAGCTTTGACGAGATCGGGATTGAAGGGATTGAGATCGAGGATCATATCCCTCTGACCGAAAAAGAGACAAAGGGGATGTTTATTGATATCCTGCCTGAGCTTCCCCCGGATGACGGCGTGGCAAAAGTCAGCTTTTATCTGGACGCGGCGTCGGACACGGAGGAGATGCTTTCGCGCGTCCGGGAAGCGCTGGAGGAGCTGCGCCTGTTTACGGATCTGGGCGCCTGCGAGATTGAGGAGTCGGAGACAGAGGATAAGGACTGGATCAATAACTGGAAGCAGTATTTTAAGCCCTTTACAGTGGATGACATTCTCATCAAGCCTACCTGGGAGACGGTTCCTAAGGAGCATGAGGACAAGCTTCTGATTCAGATCGATCCCGGCACGGCATTTGGCACGGGGATGCATGAGACGACGCAGCTCTGTATACGCCAGCTTAAGAAATACGTGGGGAATGGCGACCGCGTGCTGGACGTGGGCACAGGCAGCGGGATTCTGGGCATTACGGCCTTAAAGCTGGGGGCGGGTTTCGTCCTGGGCACGGATCTGGATGAAAATGCGATCGCGGCAGTGGGCGAAAATCTGGAGGCCAACGGTATTTCCGGGGAAGCGTTCCGTGTGATTCAGGGAAATATCATCGATGACAGGGCCGTGCAGGATGCGGCCGGCTATGAAGTCTGGGACGTGGCTGTGGCGAATATTCTGGCGGATGTGATCCTTCTTCTGCAGCAGGAGATCGCGGTTCATCTGAAAAAGGGCGGCATATGGATTACCTCCGGCATCATTGACATGAAGGAGGAGGCCGTGAGGGAGGCGTTTTTGTCCAATCCGGCGTTTGAGCTCCTGGAGACGACGCGGCAGGGCGAATGGGTGTCCTTTACGGTGAGGAAGAGGTAGCGCGCGGATGTTTCATTTTTTTGTGGAGGAAGAGCAGATTAACGGGAGCGGGATTCTTGTCACAGGCCCGGATGTGAACCATATCCGCAATGTGCTCCGCATGAAGCCGGGCGAGCGGGCGCTCATCAGCAGCCGCGGCGGCGGCGATTATCTCTGCGAGGTAAGGGAGCTTTTGCCGGATTATATCCGGATGGAGGCAGTGGAGAAAAAGGCGGACAGCATGGAGCTGCCGGCCCGGATCCATCTCTTCCAGGGCCTGCCAAAGAGCGATAAAATGGAGCTCATTATCCAGAAGGCCGTGGAGCTGGGGGCGTATTCTGTCATTCCCGTGGCGGCGAAGCGCTCCATTGTGAGGCTGGATCCGAAGCGGGAGCAGGCCCGCGTAAAGCGGTGGCAGGCCATTGCCGAGAGCGCGGCGAAGCAGTCAAAGCGCAGCATTGTTCCTGAGGTGCGGCCCGTGTCCGGGTTTCCGGATGCGTTAAAAGAGGCGGCGGGCTTTGCGCTTTCGCTCATGCCGTATGAGCGCGCGGGGGATATGGGACAGACGAGGCGGCTTCTCAGAACAGCGGGTCCGGGGATGGATATTGCCGTGTTCATCGGCCCTGAGGGCGGATTTGAGGAGGAAGAGGTAAGGCAGGCCGTGGAGGCGGGGGTGAAGCCCATTACGCTGGGAAAACGGATTTTGAGGACGGAGACGGCGGGGCTGTGCGTCCTGTCGGCGCTGATGCTTTTGCTGGAGTGACATGTACTCTCGGAATCCCAAAAATCAGCCGCAAAGAGACTCCGGGAGTACATCGACGGAAAAGGGAGGACTATGGAGGCATATTTTGACAATTCAGCCACCACGCAGGTGTTTGACTGTGCGAAGGAGGCCGTTCTTCGGGCCATGACAGTGGACTACGGGAACGCGGCGGCGCGCCATATGAAGGGCGTGGAGGCGGAGCGGATCATTAAGGAGGCCCGGAAGGAGATTGCAAACTCCTTAAAGGCTCAGGAAAAAGAGATTTTATTTACCTCAGGTGGAACGGAATCGAACAATATGGCCGTTATCGGGACGGCGTTCGCGAATCAGAGGGCGGGAAAGCACATTATTACCTCCTCCATCGAGCACCCGTCCGTGTACAATGCCATGGCTTTTCTGGAAAAGCAGGGGTTTGAGGTCACGTATCTGCCTGTAGACGCCTGCGGCCATATCTCCATAGGGGAGCTGGAGGCGGCGGTGCGGGAGGACACGGTTCTCGTCTCCATCATGTATGTAAACAATGAGATCGGGGCCGTGGAGCCGGTGGAAGAGATTTCCGCCTGCTTAAGGCAGAAAAATCCGGGTATTTTGTTCCACGCGGACGCTGTCCAGGCATATGGGAAATACGAGATCCGGCCGAAACGGCAGGGGATCGATCTCCTGTCCGTCAGCGGCCACAAGATCCATGGGCCCAAGGGCGTGGGTTTTCTGTATATCAATGAACGGGTGAAGATCTTACCGCTCCTCTACGGAGGCGGCCAGCAGAAGGGCATGCGCCCCGGCACGGAAAATGTGCCGGGCTGCGCGGGGCTCGGCGCGGCGGTAAAGGAGATTTACACGGATCACGGCGCGCGCGCCGAGGCGCTTTATGCGCTTCGGGAGCGCCTGATTGCGGGGCTTAAGCAGATGAAGGGAGTGACTGTCAACGGCTGTGAGGATCGGAGAAACGCGCCGCAGATCGTGAGCGCGGCCTTTAAGGGCGTGCGCAGCGAGGTGCTGCTGCACGCCCTGGAGGAAAAAGGCGTCTATGTATCCTCCGGCTCGGCCTGTTCCTCGAACCATCCGGGGCACAGCGGGACGCTGAAGGCAATCGGCGCGGGCCGGGAGATCCTGGATTCCACCCTGCGCTTCAGCTTCGGCGCATTTAATACGGAAGCAGAGGTTGACTATGCGCTCTGGGCGCTGCGGGAGCTGCTTCCTGTGCTGCGGCGTTACAGGGCGAAATAGAAAGGAAATCAGATATGTTTCAGTCATTTTTGATTAAATATGCGGAGATCGGCATTAAGGGAAAAAACAGGTATCTGTTTGAGGACGCCCTGCTGTCGCATATCCATCACGCCTTAAAGAGGCTGGACGGGCAGTTTACAGTCACAAAAGAGTCAGGGCGCATCTATGCCCACGCAGGCGCTCCGTTTGATTACGACGAGGTGACAGAGGCCCTTACATGCGTATTCGGCGTGGCGGCGGTCTGCCCTTTAAAACGGGTGGAGGATCTGGGCTTTGAGGCTTTAAAGAAACAGGTGGTGGAATATATTGAAGAGACGTACCCGGATAAGTCCTTTACCTTTAAGGTGAATACAAGGCGCGTTAACAAGCAGTATCCGGGAAGCTCGGAGCAGATCAACCGGGATCTGGGCGAGGTGATTCTGGAGACATTTCCGCAGACAAAAGTAGATGTCCATCAACCGGATGTCCTCTTAAACGTGGAGATCCGGCCTAAGGGGGTCAACCTGTATTCCCGCGTGATTCCCGGCCCCGGCGGTATGCCGGTGGGAACCAACGGGCGGGCGATGCTTCTCTTATCCGGCGGGATCGACAGCCCGGTGGCGGGCTATATGATCGCCAAACGCGGCGTTACGATCGAGGCCGTCTATTTCCATGCGCCGCCGTACACGAGCGAACGGGCCAAGCAGAAGGTCGTGGACCTGGCCCGGGAGGTATCGCGCTACTCGGGGCCGATTAAGCTTCATGTCGTGAATTTTACGGATATCCAGCTCGCGATCTATGATAAATGCCCCCATGAGGAGCTGACGATCATCATGCGCCGCTATATGATGCGGATTGCAGAGGAGCTGGCCGTAAAGGACAACTGCCAGGGCCTGATCACCGGCGAGAGCATCGGCCAGGTGGCCTCGCAGACGGTCCATTCCCTGGCGGTGACGAACGAGGTCTGCGCGCTTCCGGTATTCCGGCCGGTCATCGGCTTTGACAAGCAGGATATTGTGGATATCGCGCTGAAAATAGGCACGTATGAGACGTCCATTGAGCCGTATGAGGACTGCTGCACGATCTTTGTGGCCAAACATCCGGTGACAAAGCCGGTTCTGGAAAAGATCAGAAAATCCGAGAGAAACCTTGAGGAGCAGATAGACGGGATGCTTAAGGAAGCCGTGGAAACGGCGGAGGTTGTGTGGTGTTGACGGCGCCGCCGGCGCTTTCGGATGTAGAGGACAGGAAACTTAAAAACCGCCGCACGGCGTGGAAGCGGTGCAGCGGTTTTTTTTACGCATTAAACGATGTAAGGGGCTAAAATCGTCAGGATCTCGTCAACCTGTGTCTCGGAATGGATATTTAAATCAATGGGCTTGGAGAGATCCAGGCTGAAGATACCCATGATGGACTTGGCGTCGATCACATAGCGGCCGGACACCAGATCAAAGTCAGCGTCAAATTTTGCCAGATCATTCACAAACGATTTTACCTTATCGATGGAATTTAACGAAATACGAACTGTTTTCATGAAAAGAACCTCCTCTTGCTGCGTTATACTCAGCATAAATATGTTTGGATAAAAATAGCTGCGCGCCGTAAGGGCTGCAAACGGCCGGGCGGCAGAAATATATGGCAGTTATGGGATATCCATAGCTGAAATCCTGATTCTATACTACAAACTTATGGAAGAAAAGTCAAGAGAGGATTGCGTGAACAGTAACAATTTTTGGGCGAGGAGATGACAGAGAATGAGAAAAGCAGCGTTCCACAATCTGGGATGTAAGGTAAATTCTTATGAGACAGAAGCGATGCAGCAGCTTCTGGAGGAAGCGGGGTATCGGATTGTCCCGTTCGGGGAAGAGGCGGATGTCTGTATTATTAATACCTGCTCGGTGACAAATGTGGCTGACAAGAAGTCGAGACAGATGCTGCACAGGGCAAAGAAACAAAATCCGGACGCTGTGGTGGTGGCGGCGGGCTGCTATGCGCAGGCGGCCGGGGAGGCGCTTTTTGAGGACAGCGCGGTGGATTTGGTGATCGGAAACAATAAAAAGAAGGATTTACCCGCGATTCTGGAGCGGTATTTTGCAGATCGCAGCCAGAACCGGGAGATTGCGGACATCAGCGGGGAGCGGGAGTATGAAAGGCTGCATATCAGCCGGGCCGCAGAGCACACGAGGGCTTTTATGAAGGTGCAGGATGGCTGCAACCAGTTCTGCAGCTACTGTATTATTCCGTATACCCGCGGACGGGTCAGGAGCAGGATGCTTTCGGAGGCTGTCCGGGAGGCAGAGGAGCTGGCGGCGGCCGGGTATAAGGAGATTGTGCTGACAGGGATCCACTTAAGCTCATATGGGACGGATCTGCATGCCTGCGGGAAGGGGGAGGAGCCGGCGGATTTGCTGAGCCTTGTCACGCGCCTGGATGAGATACCCGGAATTGAGAGAATCCGTCTGGGCTCTCTGGAGCCGCGTATCATCACCAGGGAATTCGCCGGAGCCCTGGCCTGCCTGCGGACGGTCTGCCCGCATTTCCACCTCTCTTTGCAGAGCGGCTGCGGGGCCACCTTAAAGAGGATGAACCGCCATTATACGCCGGAGGAATACAGGGAACGGTGCGGGATTTTACGGGAGGCATTTGAAAATCCGGCGATTACCACGGATGTGATCGCGGGCTTTCCGGGAGAGACCGAGGAGGAATTCCGGGAAACCATGGCCTTTGTGGAGGAAATTGGTTTTTACGAAATGCATGTGTTTAAATATTCCAAACGGGCCGGCACGCGTGCGGCCGGGATGGAAGGGCAGGTGCCGGAGCCGGTAAAGGCGCAGCGGAGCAACGAGCTGCTGGCGTTGGGCGGGCGGCTGTCCGGCGTTTACCGCAGAAGCTTTTTGGGGCGGGAAGAAGAAGTGCTCCTGGAAGAGGAGACGGCGCTGAACGGGAAAGCTTATATGGCGGGGCACACGCGGCAGTATGTAAAGGCAGCGGTTCCTTACCGCGAAGGGCTTAAAAATCAGACCGTCAGGGGGACTTTTAGCCATTTTCTGGACGGGGAAACCCTTTTTTTAGAGGAAAATGGCGGACGGTAATAAATTTTTGAAACAATGCCGGGATACGGTTCACAGGCAGTATTCCGCAAGGCGTTTTTGTGAGTGAAGAGCAAAGGAAGTCGCAAAAAACCCGGAACCATTTGGCAGAGATTGGGATTGACAAGGGAAAAGACATATGATAAAATGCTAACCAATTCACCGGTGTAAAGTGATAACAAAATAAACAGGCTTTAGGGATAACGAGGTCGTTATATGTGGATACGATCTCGTTTTTTTAAAACACAGGAGGAGGATGTATGAAAAAGAAAGTAATGTCTGTGCTGCTGGCAGCGGTTATGGCATGTTCCCTTGCCGCCGGGTGCGGCGGGAACAGCGGAAGCGCCCCGGAAGAAGATACAAAGGCAGCGTCAACGGATAAGACGCTGCGCATTACACAGTCGTCCGGCGGCGTGATCGATCCGGGGATTGAAGTGGACGCCACATCGTGCGTTGCCTATGTGAATTTATATGATTCCCTGGTGTACATCGATCTGGAGAACGAATCCAGGCCGCAGCTCGCAACGGACTGGGATGCCTCCGCGGACGGGCTCACATGGACCTTTCACTTAAGGGAAGACGCCAGATTCCACGACGGGACTGAAGTCCTGGCAAACGACGTTGTGTTTTCGATGGAACGTCTTCTCACGATGGGAGAAGGCTTTGCCTATCTGTTTGCAGGCTATGTGGACAGCGTGGAGGCAGCGGATGACCACACGGTAGTCTTTACCTTAAAGCAGCCGTTCGCCCCGTTTTTGTCGATTCTCCCGCGGCTTTATATACTGAATGAAGATCTGGTGACAGAGAATCTGGAGAGCGGCCAGTACGGTGAATACGGCGATTATGGGAAGGCGTATCTGGCGGAGCATGACGCGGGAAGCGGAGCGTATCAGCTAAGCGCGATTGAGACGGGATCGAGCTTTACCATGACCCGCTTTGATGATTACTATGAGGAGTGGGATCCGGACGCTCCAGAGACGGTAGAGGTGATAATGAATACGGAAGCGGCTGCCATAAGGACCATGATGAATAACGGAGAGCTTCACATCACGGATCAGTGGCAGACGAATGAGGCGTATGAGGCCCTTTCCCAGATTGAGGGGGTGGAGGTCGGAGATTTCACGAACGGCCAGATTCTTTATCTGATGCTGAATACCAAAAAGATTCCGACCGACGACGCGCATGTCCGGCGCGCGCTGGCCTTTATGCTGGATTACGATCAGATTTGCGGGACGCTGTTCCCGAATTACGGAAAAGTGAGCTCCTCGGTTCCGCAGAATGCATTCGGGTTCAGCGCGGAGGGATATGATTATACGTTTGATCTGGAGAAGGCAAAAGAAGAGTTAAAGCAGTCCGAATATTATGATCAGCTTATGAGCGGGGAAATCCATATCGAGGTGGAGTGGATTTCCGACGTGCCGGATGAAGAAAAGATCGCCCTCCTTCTCCAGTCCACAGCGGCCCAGCTCGGAGTGAAGGTGGATGTGACGAAGGTTCCGTGGGCGACGCATGTGGATAAATGCGGAAGCATTGAGACAACGCCCAACTGTGCGACCTGCTTTATGGCAGGAGATTACAGCGAGGCCGGCGCGTTCCTGTTTAAGCGGTTTTCTTCGGATACGGCCGGCACATGGCAGCAGTGCGAATGGCTTCAGGACGCGCAGCTTGACGCGATGATAAACGGCGCGCTCACAACGCTGGACGGGGAGGCGCGAAAAAAAGCTTACGCCGAGATTCAGAAAAAGGTAAATGAAGAATGCCTGGGCATCCCCATCGCGGAGCAGGCCGAGAAGCACGCGTATTTCAGCAATATTGAGATCCCCTGTATGGAGAGCGCTAAAAATGGCGGTTCTACGGCGCTGCCGCTGGGATATAATTTTATGTTTAAGGATTATCGGATCCATCCGCTTGCGGCGGGACAGCCGCAGTGAGAAAGTGACAGCCAGGGCTGTTGCGGATGAGGAGGTAAGGAGATTATGAAAAAGAAAATTTTATCGGTAATGCTCATTGCGGCGATGGCCGTAAGCTTTGCGGCCGGGTGCGGAAGCCGCGGCGGGGATGCGGCGGAAACAGCGCCCGGGACGGCGCCTGCGGGCGAAGGAGTGCTTCGGATTTCCCAGTCGTCCGGCGGAGCGCTGGATCCCGCGGTGGGCAGCGACTGCGCGTCCAGCATTGCCTATGTTAATCTGTATGATGCGCTGGCATATACGGATCTGAACAATGAATCGCAGCCGCAGCTCGCGGAAAAATGGGATATGTCCGAGGACGGCTCTGTATGGACGTTCCATTTAAGGAAGGATGCGAAATTCCACGACGGAAGCGGCGTCCTGGCCAGCGACGTTGTATTTTCCGCGAACCGCCTGCTGACAATGGGCGAAGGTTTTGCATATATGTTTGGGGATTATGTGGATACCGTCGAGGCCCCGGACGACTATACGGTCGTATTCCGCTTAAAAGAGCCGTTCGCGCCTTTTATCTCGATCGTTCCCAGGATCTATGTCCTGAATGAAGATCTGGTGATGGAGCATATTGAAGACGGGCAGTATGGGGAATACGGAGATTACGGGAAAGCGTATCTGGCGGAGCATGACGCCGGGAGCGGCGCGTATGAGCTTGCCTCGGTGGAAACCGGCTCCAGCTTTACCATGACGCAGTTTGCGGATTATTATGAGGAGTGGGACGAAAGCGCGCCGAAAAGCGTGGAGGTCATCATGAATACAGAGGCCGCGACGGTCCGCACCATGATGAATAACGGGGAGCTGCAGATTTCCGACCAGTGGCAGTCCAACGAGGCTTACGAGGCGCTGGCAAAGATCGACGGCGTTGAGGTCTGCAGCTATACGAACGGCCAGCTTCTGTACCTGATGATGAATACGAAAAAAGCCCCCACCGACGACGCGCATGTGCGGCGCGCGATCGGTTATATGCTGGATTATGAACAGATTTGTACCGCGCTGTTCCCGGGATATAAGATCCCTACGTCGAATGTATCTTCCAATGTGTTCGGCTACAGCACGGACGGCTTTGATTATACGTTCGATTTGGAAAAGGCGGAGGAAGAGCTGAAGCAGTCGGTATATTATGATCAGCTTAAGAGCGGGGAGCTGCACATTGAGGCGGAGTGGTGTTCCGACGTGCCGGATGAGGAGAAAATCGCTCTTCTTCTCCAGGCGACGGCTGCGCAGCTCGGGATTAAAGTGGATGTCATCAAAGTGCCCTGGGCGACCTTTATCGACAACTGCGGGAGCGTGGATACGACCCCCAATACGGGCGTGTGCTTTGTGCAGGGGGATTATGCGGAGGCAGGCGCATACCTGTTCCAGAGATACTCTTCCAACACGGCGGGCACATGGCAGCAGTGCGAGTGGCTTGAGGATGCAGAGCTTGACGCTGAGATTGCGGAGGCGCTGACCACTGTTGACAGGGACAAACGGGCAGAGAAGTATGCTGCGATCCAGAAGCAGGCGGCTGAGGAATGCTGGGGCATTACGGTGGCGGAGCAGGCGGAGAAGCATGCGTACTATTCCAATATTGAAATACCGTGCGTTAAGAATTCGGAAAGCGGCGGTTCCGTGGCGCTGCCGCTGGGATACAACTACATGTTTAAGGATTACCGGATCAAGTAAGGTTGCGGTTCCCCCCTGCCGGGCTGCGGCCGGGAACCAATGAAGGACCGTATCCGCCCCCCGGGCGGCGCGTTCCGGTCTGTGCTGGCCGGCAGTTTTGTTCATCACAGGCTGCCGGCAGGAAAGGATAACAAAACATGAACCTGAAAAAATTTATAATACATCGAATTTTGTTATCAATTGTCGTACTTTTTGGTCTGTCAATCGTGATTTTTACCATTGCGAGAATTGTACCGGGCGATCCGGCGAGGATGGCCCTAGGGGCGACGGCCACGCAGGAGGCTCTGGAGAATTTCCGGGCGGAGAATCACCTGAACGAGCCGCTCCCGGTTCAGTATGTGTACTGGCTGACCGGCGTCCTGTGCGGGGATTTTGGGAAATCGACGGTGACAAACCGCGCTGTTGCAAAGGATATCCTCCAGTTTCTTCCGGCGACCTTTGAGATTGTGATTTTTTCCACGATTTTAATGATTGCCGGAACGATCGGCATCGGAAAGCTGGCGGCAAAGCATAAAAATACGGCGATTGACGGTATTGTGCGGGTATTTTCCTATGCAGGCGTTGCGATGCCCGGGTTTGTGGTGGCGATTCTCCTGCTCCTGTTATTCGGCTATGTGTGGAAGATCATTCCGGTCTTTGGCCGGCTGAGCTTTGGGATAGACGCGCCGAAGCAGATTACGGGATTGTATGTGCTGGACGGACTTCTTACAGGAAAGCCGGCCGTATCCTGGAACGCCCTGTTACATATCCTGATACCGGCCGTGGCGCTGGCCCTTGGCGGTATGTTTCAGGACGCGAGGCTTTTGCGCAACGCGATGGTGGAGAATTCGTCAAAGGATTACCTGGCGGCCATGAAGGGCTATGGGGTGCCGGAAAAGCTGATCACGGATCGGTATCTTTTAAAGCCGTCCCTGATACCGGCCGTGTCCTGTATGGGCATGGATATCGCCGCCTTAATGGGAAACGCATTCCTGATTGAAACGATCTTTAGCTGGCCGGGCATTTCCAAATACGGGCTTACCGCCATGCTCTCTAAGGACTTAAACGCCATTTCCGGCGTTATTATGGTATTTGGCCTGGTTTTTGTCGTGGTAAATATTATTGTGGATATTATTGTGGCATACCTTGACCCCAGAATCCGGTTAGGGGGTGGAAATTGATGGCAGTAAACAGAGAAAAGGAACTGAAAAAGGCGCTTGCCATTGAGGCAAAACGGCCGGAAGTCCGGCCGGAGGCCGATTTAGAGAACCGCGGTTCCGAGAAGCTTAAGAAAGCCTGGTATAAATTTTCAAGAAACAAATTATCCGTGGCGGGCCTGGCGATCGTGATCCTTGTCATAGCCGCCGCTTTTCTGGCCCCGGTGATCACGCCGTATCCGGAGCATGCGGGGGCGTACACGGATTTTGCCAATTCGATGAAAGCGCCCTGCGCGAAGTACCTTCTGGGGACGGACAATATGGGCAGGGATATTCTTACCAGGCTCATCTATTCGTTCCGCGGCGCGCTGTATATGTCTGTGCTGGTGCTGGCCATTGCCGTGCCGGCGGGCTCCATCCTGGGAATGATTGCCGGTTATATGAAGGGAACCGTTGTGGATACGCTCATCATGCGTCTGACCGATATCTTCCTGTCCGTGCCGGCGATGATCCTTGCGCTGGCGGTCGCGTCGATCCTGGAGCCGAACCTGCGAAATTCCATGATAGCCGTGACGATTATGTGGTGGCCGTGGTACTGCCGCATCGTATACGGCACGGCGACTTCCTGCCGCCAGGAGAATTTTGTGATCGGGGCGGAACTGATGGGAGCGGGAAAGCTGCACATTATTTTTAAAGAAATTCTGCCAAACTGCCTGTCCTCAATTTTTACCAAGATGGCCCTGGACGTTGGCTGGGTTATCCTGATGGGGGCCACCTTAAGCTATGTGGGGCTTGGGGAGCAGCCGCCGACCCCGTCCCTTGGCCAGATGATTTCCGACGGGGCCAGATATATGCCGGACGGATGGTGGATGACGATCTTCCCGGCGCTTGCGATTGTGATCATTATCCTGGGATTCAATTTTATGGGCGACGGAGTCGGAGATATGCTGTCGAAGGGAGAGGGCAAGAATGAGTGATGAGAATGTAATCCTGGAAATAAAGGACTTAAAGCTCTGGTATAAGGTCTATAAAGGATATACCAAGGTGCTGGACGGCGTGAACTTAAGCGTAAGGAAGGGAGAAAAAGCCGGGATCGTGGGCGAAGCCGGGTGCGGAAAGACAACGACGGTCAAATCGATCCTCCAGATTATCCCGGAGAACCAATATCTGATCCCGGAGGGGGAGATCCTCTACAAGGGGAACGATATTCTGAAGATGAACGCAAAAGAGATGAACCGGATCCGCTCCGGGGAGATTTCCATGATTTACCAGGAGCCGGCGAATGCGCTGAATCCTGTATTTACGATTGGGCAGCAGATGACGGACGTGGTGAAATATTCGGAGCAGGGGAGAGGAAAGACAAAAGAGGAGCAACGGGAGATGGTCCTCCAGGCAATTAAGGATGTATTTATCCCGGATCCGGAGCGCATTTTTGATTATTACCCGAATCAGCTTTCCGGCGGGATGAAGCAGCGGATCTGTATTGCCATGGCGATCATGACGCAGAGGGATATGATGATCGCGGACGAACCGGGAACGGCCCTGGATGTTACGATTCAGGATCAGATTCACAAAACCTTAAACCGCCTGGTGGATGAGCGGAACATGTCCCTGATCATGATCACGCATTCCCTGGGCGTGGCGAGGGAGCTGACGGACAGCATCAACGTGATGTATGCGGGGACGGTGGTGGAGTCGGCCCCGACGGCGGAGGTGTTTAAGCATACGCTCCACCCGTATACGGCGGGCCTGATGGAAGCAGTCCCGAGGCTTGGCGGCGGAGGCATCCAGTCCGGCATCTACGGCGCGATCCCGGATTACCAGTATCCGCCAAAGGGCTGCCGTTTTGCGCCGCGCTGCGGCAGATGCAGCGAACGGTGCAAAAGCGCGAAGCCAGAGCTTCAGGATGTCGGAAACGGGCATAAGGTCGCCTGTTTTAACATATAGGAAGGAGGGATTGGATGTCAGAAGAGATTATTTTAAAGATCGATCATCTGAAGCAGTATTTTCCGGTCCATAAAAAGGATGAGAACGGGAACCCTCTTTTCGTGAAGGCAGTGGACGACGTCTCGCTTGATATAAAGCGGGGGGAGGTGATCGGCCTGGTCGGTGAAAGCGGATCCGGCAAAAGCACGATCGCGTATTCCGTGATCGGGATGTACCGGCCTACGGCGGGGACGCTTCTGTTTAAGGGACAGGATCTGAATGCGTCCGGAAAGAGAAGCCTTTCCATGAAAAAGGATATGCAGATCGTGTTTCAGGATCCGGGCTCGTCCATGAACCCGCATCAGACGATCAAAGAGATTCTGGAGCTTCCGCTGAAAATCCACGGCATCTGCAGGACAAAGGAGGAGAGGTTTAAAAAGATAAAGGAGCTTCTTGAGATGGTGGAGCTGCCGGAAAGCTACATGTGGAAGACGCCGGGAGCCATTGGGGGCGGTGAAAAGCAGATGGTGGCGATTGCGAGAGCGCTTGCCTGCGAGCCGGAATTCCTGATTCTGGATGAGCCGACCTCCTCCCTGGATGTCTCAATACAGGCCAAGATTATCAATATGCTTCTCCGCATCAGGAAGGAGAGAAACCTTACGTATCTCTTCATCACCCATGATCTGAGCCTGATGAGGAATATTGCGACCAGGGTTGCCATCCTCTATCTCGGGAAAGTGGCGGAGATTGCGCCGGCGGAAGAATTTTTCTACCGCCCGGAGCATCCCTATACGCGGATGCTGATTTCGTCCATTCCGGTTGTGTCTGAGGAAGAAGAGGCCCTAAAGCCTGACAAGATCGAGTCCCGGGGCGAGATTCCGTCTCCGGTGAACATTCCTCCGGGCTGCAGCTTCCATATGCGGTGCCCGTATGCAATGGACATCTGCAGCCGGGAGGATCCGGTGATGTTTTCTGTGGATGAAATCCATCGCGTGAGATGCCATCTGTGCGAGCAGAATATGGCCGGAAGGGCGGGGCTTACCCCCTGACCGCTTTTTGGTATGGCTGCAGGCAGCGGTTCCGATGGTCCGAACGGTTACGGTTATTGAAATAAAGGAGGCAGAATATGAGAGTAGCAACAGACATTGGCGGCACATTTACGGATATTGTATACATTGATGACAGCGGAAAGGTATGTGTGAATAAGAGCCATACGACGCCGCCGAACTTTGAACAGGGTGTGATCGATGTAATCGAAAAGTGCGATATTGATTCAAAGGCGGTGAAGGATCTGACGCATGGGACGACGGTCGTGATCAATGCCCTGACGGAGAGGAAGGGGGCCAAGACCGGCCTGATCACCACAAAGGGCTTCCGCGACATTATCGAGATCGGGCGCGGCAACCGGCCGGACTTATTTAACTTTAATTTTAAGAAGCCGCAGCCCTTTGTGCCCCGGTATCTGAGGCTGGAAGTGGAGGAGCGGCTGGATTATCAGGGCAATGAGCTGGTTCCCTTAAATGAGGAGGATGTAAGGGCCTGCGCAGAGGCGCTTAAGAAGGAAGGGGTGGAGGCCATTGCGATCGTGTTCCTTCATTCCTATGTAAACGCCGCGCATGAGAAGCAGGCCAAGGCGCTGGTGGAAGCGCTGTGCCCGGAGATCGCCGTGACGGCCTCCTACGAGGTGTCAAGGGAATGGAGAGAATATGAGCGGAGCACAACCGCAGTCCTCAATTCCTATGTAAAGCCCCTGGCAAAAACGTATATTGATAAATTATACAATAAGCTGGAGGAAATGGATATCCGCTGCCCGAAGTATATTATGCAGAGCAACGGCGGGACCACGACGTTTGAGGATGCAAAGGAAGTCCCGATCAACATGGTGGAATCCGGTCCGGTGGCGGGCATCTACGGATCGGCCATGCTGGGCGAAATGCTGGGCGAAGACAAGGTGATTGCCTTTGACATCGGCGGGACCACCGCGAAATGCTCCCTGGTTGACGGGGGCGAGGTGAAGACCACCACAGAATATAAGATCGAGAAAAACAATGTATTTCCCGGCTATCCCATCCGTGTGCCGGTTGTAGATATCGTGGAGATTGGCAATGGCGGCGGCTCGGTGGCCTGGATTGACAAGACGGGTTCGCTGCGCGTGGGCCCGCAGTCGGCCGGAGCGCTTCCCGGCCCGGTGGCGTACCAGAAGGGCGGCACGGAACCGACCACCACGGACGCCAATCTGGTGGTTGGAAGGCTGTCTCCCGGGAACTTTGATATGGACGTAGACATGGACAAGGTCAAATCCGCCATTGAGGAAAAGGTGGGGAAAGCCTATGGGATCGACGCGGAGGAAGCCGCGATGGGCATTATCCGCGTGGCAAATTCGAATATGCTCAACGCCCTGAAGCTGGTATCGGTCCGGAAAGGGTATGACCCCCGCGAGTTTGCGCTGGTGGCCTTCGGCGGCGGCGGCCCGATGCATGCGGCGGCTCTTGCAAAGGAGCTGAACATTAAAAAGGTGATTATCCCGCTGGCTGCCTCTGTATTTTCCGCATGGGGAATGCTGATGACGGATCTCCGCTCCGATGATATCCAGACCTACAATGTAAAGCTCACAAAGGACGCGGATCTGGACGCCGTGAATGCGGAGTGGGCAAAGCTGGAGGAAAAGGCATACGCTGACAACGCGAAGAAGGGCATCGGCAAAGAGGACGTCTATTTCCAGCATTATCTCGACATGCGCTACGAGGGGCAGGATCACACGGTCAAGGTGCGCGTGCCGAACGACGCGCTCACGGCGGAAAACGTCCGTGAATTCATCGAGTGCTTCCACAGGGAGCATTACCAGAATTATTCGTTCCGCCTGGACGACAGCGGGGTGGAGATCGTCAATATGCACCTCGCGTCCTTTGGAAAGATCGAGAAAACTCCGATCAAAGAGCTCGCTCCGCTCCCCTACAGCCTGGAGGAGGCGGTGAAGGAAGAGCGCCCGGTTATTTTTGAGGAAATCGGAAAGACAGCGACGAAAATCTATGACAGGGACAGGATGTCTGCCGGAATGGAGGTAGAGGGGCCGTGCATCATCGAGGAGGTCAGCGCCTCGACGGTCGTATATCCGGGCATGAAAGCGTCCATTGACAAATACGGCGATATCATCATCGAAACGGGGGTTTAGGACATGGGAAAGAAGAATGTAGATTTAATCACACTGGATATTATACGCGACTCGCTTCTCGCAATCGGGGAAGAGATGTTTATCGCAGTGGCAAGGACATCCAAGAGCCCAATCATTTATGAGTGCCTGGATTTTGCGTCGGGCATCACGGACAAGAACGGACGCCTGCTCACGCAGGGAAACGGCGCCTGCGGCTTTCTGGGCATGCTGACTTCCCTCGCGCATTCGGTGGTTGAGAAATATGCGAAAACCGGGAATCTCCATGAGGGGGACGTTATTATCTGTAATGATCCGTACGGCGGCGGCGGTTCACACCTGCAGGATGTGGGCCTGATTCTCCCGGTGTTTGTAAACAACGAAATCTTTGCCTATTGCGTCAATAAATGCCACTGGTCGGAGCTGGGCGGCAAGGATCCCGGCTATGCGGTGGATTCGACGGAGATCTACCAGGAAGGGCTGCAGTTTACGTGCCTGAAATTATTTGACCGCGGGCAGATAAACGAGACGCTGATTGATATTATCCGCGCCAATGTCCGCCTCCCGGAGATGTCGATCGGCGATATGTGGGCGCAGATATCGGGCCTGCGCACCGGGGAGAAGCGGATTCACGAGCTGTGCGAGAAATATAACACAGAGATCGTGGATATGGCCATTGACCGCCTGCTGGAGAGCAGCGCCGAATCCTCCAGAAGGCAGGTGGCGGCCCTGCCGGACGGCGTGTACACGAACGAGGGCTGGATGGATCGGTCGATTAACGGCGGCGGCCCCTTCCATATACAGGTGAAGATCACCATAGAGGGAGATCAGATGTACTGCGATTTCAGCGGCTGCGCGCCCCAGACGAACGCGCCGATTAACCTAGCGTATGACGGGCTGGTGTCCGCGATCCGCTCCATTTTCCTGGCGTGTACGGATCCGTCCCAGAATGTCAATGACGGGGTGTTTGAGAATCTCCACGTGACGGCGGACGAGGGAACCATCTTTAACGCGGTCCGTCCCGCGGCGGTTTCCTGCTATTATGAGTCCATGCAGTTTGCGCAGGATCTGATCTGGCAGGCCATGTCCCGGATTGTGGAAAAGGGAAAGCTGACGGCAGGCCATTTCCTGACGGTAGGCGCGTATTCCATCTCCGGAACGCATTCGGTGACAGGGGAAACCTTTGTGGATGTCGGCCCCACGCTCGGCGGATGGGGAGCCGGTTATGACCGCGACGGCGATTCGGCGCAGTTTTGCACCGGGGACGGCGAGACCTATAATATCCCGGCGGAGGTCCTGGAAGCAAAGTTTGGCTACCGGGTGACGGAATATTCCCTGAATACAACGGATGCGGGCGCCGGGGAGCACCGCGGCGGCTGCGGGATCATCCTTGGGCATGAAGCGCTGAATGACGGTATGACGTTTTCGGGGACATACGGAAGGTTCGATTATCCGGCCTGGGGATTTGACGGCGGTATGCCGGGCTCCCCGAACGGGTTTGATTTCATCCGCGCCGACGGGACGTATGTGCCGATCCGCGGGACCGGATCCAAGATTCCCATGGAAAAGGGCGATATTGTCCGCATGACGACCGGGGCGGGCGGGGGGTACGGCAACCCGCTTAAAAGGCCGGCCGGGAAGGTGGCCATGGACGTGAAAAACGGGTATGTAACCCTGGAAGGCGCGAAGAACATTTACGGGGTGATCGTAAATCCGGACACGTTTGCCGTGGAAGGGCTTACAGGCGAGAGGGACGCGCTTGGCCATGAGTAAGAAGAACCCGGTTGCAACGATTTTAATGGAAAATGGGGCGAAGATCGTGATTGAGCTTCTCCCGGAGGCCGCGCCGAATACGGTGAACAGCTTTCTGTATGCCGCGAAGCGGCGCGTATTTGACCATCATGCGATCGAGCGGATCGTCCCGGACAGTTGGATCGATATGAGCTACACAGGTTTTCGGAAAAAGGAGGGGCAGTACCTGATCCCCTATGAAAGCAGGCTTCACCCGGAGATTACGCCGCCTGACACAATATTCGGATGCGTGGCGATGGGAGGCTACGGAGAGCTGGGGCAGGCGGGCTGCGAGTTTTTCTTTCCGCTGCGGGACTGCCCGGAGCACAAGGGGATCTATCCCGTGTTCGGGAAAGTCCTGGAGGGGACGGAGGAAATCCTACGCCTCAAGGATGTAAGGACCAGGCCGGTGGAGGATTTTCCGTACGATGTGGCGGTTAATACCCCGGTTGAGCCCCAGGTGATACGGGAAGTTACGGTGGAAACCTTTGGCGAAGCATATCCGGATCCGGTATTTGTGGATATGGATGCGTCAGGGCTGCCTCTTACGTGGAAGAGATTCAGGGAAGGGAAACTGTGACGCCGCAGGCAGAGCGGGCCTGGTACATCATTGCGTAAATTCAAACTATAGATATGCAATCCCCGGTTGTATGCAGATACGATCGGGGATTATTTCGCGGAAAAATTTTACTTGCCGAATACCACATTTTGGAGTAGAATAGAAAAGAATAGTTAAAAGGACGTGAATAAGATCATGGGCGATATCAGTAATACACAATATTTTAGGGCGGTACAGGAGAAAAAGCTGGACGTGCGCGAGGTTCTGGAGGACGTTTATTTCGCTCTGACTGAAAAGGGGTACAATCCCATCAATCAAATCGTGGGATACATTATGTCCGGAGATCCGACCTACATTACCAGCCATAAGAGTGCAAGAAGCCTGATCATGAAGGTGGAGCGTGACGAGATTCTGGAAGAACTGATGAAGGTCTATGTCGAGACAAGACTGAAGTGAGCCAGCAAACCCGCGCGCGTCCGCTTTGCGGCGCCAGCCCGGTATCAGACAGAAGGGAAAAGGATAAGCGCCGCTGTCCGCAGACAGGATTTGCCGGGCGGCGGCGTAAGAGCTATACAGATGGGGAGAAGGCAGTTGGCAGTATGCCAGCTTGTTTTTTAATGGGTAAAATAAGAAATGAAAACAAGAGTATTAGGACTTGATTTTGGTTCAAGGACCACGGGCGTGGCGGTCAGCGATCCGCTTGGCGTGACGGCCCAGGGCCTGGAGACGATCGTGCGAAAGGATGAGAACAAGCTGCGCCGCACCTGCGCGCGGATTGAGGAGCTGATTCGGGAATACAAGATTGAAACTATTGTTTTAGGGTATCCTAAAAATATGAATAATACGCTGGGCGAGCGGGTGAAAATGACGGAGAGCTTCAAGGCCATGTTAGAGCGCCGCACGGGCCTTCCTGTGATCTTATGGGACGAGCGTCTGACAACGGCTGCCGCCGAGGCGGTTCTTAAGGAGAGCGGCGTGCGCCGCGAGAACCGCAAGGCGGTGATTGATAAAGTGGCGGCCTCCCTGATTCTTCAGGGCTATCTGGATCGGCAGTCTATGCCGGATAAGGATCCGGATGAGCGCGGGGGCGCGGATGGAAAGGAAGAATGCGATGAGTCATCTTGATGATATGTTAAATGAAGTAAACGATATGGAAAACAGCATTGTGTTAAAGACAGACGACGGCGAGGAGCTGCGCCTTTATGTGCTGGAACAGACGCAGATCAACGGGGAGAGCTATCTTTTGGCGGCTGATTCAAAGGATGAGGACGGCGAGTGCTATCTTTTAAGAGATACGTCAGGCCCGGAGGATCCGGAAGCCTCTTATGAATTCGTGGACGAGGACGGGGAGCTGGAATATATGTCGCGGATTTTTGAAGAGCTGATGGGCGATCTGGGAGTGGCGATCGAGAAATAAGTATATGAATAAGGCGGCGGGAGGACGACTCCGGAACCGCCGGAAAAAGAACGTGAAATTCTTAACGGAGGTGCAGATTGAAACAGGAAAACAAACAAAATAAGGTGAAGATCATCCCCCTGGGAGGGCTGGAGCAGATCGGCATGAACATGACTGCCTTTGAATACGAAGACAGTATTATTGTCGTGGACTGCGGGCTGGCGTTTCCGGGCGACGATATGCTGGGGATTGATCTCGTGATTCCGGACGTGACCTATTTAAAAAATAATCTTGATAAGGTAAAGGGCTTTGTGATCACGCACGGACATGAGGATCACATCGGCGCTCTGCCGTATGTGCTCAAGGATGTCCCGGCGCCGGTTTACGGCACCAAGCTGACCATCGGCCTGATTGAAAACAAATTAAAGGAACACAATATGATGAAGACGGTCCGCCGCAAGGTGGTGCGGCACGGGCAGTCGATCAACTTAGGGTGTTTCCGCATTGAATTTGTGAAGACAAACCACAGTATCGCCGACGCATCGGCCCTGGCGATCTTTACGCCGGCCGGGATTATTGTCCACACAGGCGATTTCAAGATCGATTACACACCGGTATTCGGCGAGCCGGCGGATCTGCAGCGCTTTGCAGAGCTGGGGAAAAAGGGCGTGCTGGCTCTGATGTGCGACAGCACCAACGCGATCCGGCCGGGATTTACGATGTCGGAACGCACGGTGGGGCGCACGTTTGACTCGATTTTTGCAGAGCATAAGAATAACCGCATCATTGTGGCCACGTTTGCCTCGAATGTGGACCGCGTGCAGCAGATCATCAGCTCCGCGTACAAGTACGGCCGCAAGGTCGTGGTGGAAGGCCGCAGCATGGTGAACGTGATCGGAACGGCCAGCGAGCTGGGCTATATCAACATTCCGGAGAACACGCTGATTGATATTGAGCAGCTTAAGAATTATAATAAAGAGGACACGGTTCTCATCACGACCGGAAGCCAGGGAGAGTCCATGGCCGCCCTGTCGCGGATGGCGGCGAGCCTTCACAAAAAGGTGTCCATCATGCCGGGCGATGTGGTGATTTTAAGCTCCACGCCGATTCCCGGCAATGAAAAGGCGGTTTCCAAGGTAATCAACGAGCTCTCCATGCAGGGGGCCGAGGTGATCACGCAGGATACGCATGTTTCAGGACATGCCTGCCAGGAGGAGATCAAGCTGATGTACTCCCTGATCCGCCCGAAATTCTCGATTCCGGTTCACGGGGAATACCGCCATCTGATGGCTCAGAAGGGACTGGCTGAGTCCATGGGGATCCCGAAGGAGAATGTCATTATCATGTCCTCAGGCGATGTGGTGGAGATAAACGCCGACGGCTATAAGGTGACGGATCATGTGCCGGCCGGGGGTATTCTGGTGGACGGCTTAGGGATCGGGGACGTGGGGAATATCGTACTGCGCGACCGCCAGAACCTGGCCCAGAACGGGATCATTATCGTGGTGCTGACGCTGGAAAAATACAGCAACCAGCTCTTAGCCGGCCCGGATATTGTTTCCAGGGGTTTTGTGTATGTGCGCGAGTCCGAGGATCTGATGGAGGAAGCGCAGAGAGTTGTGGACGACGCGATCCAGGGCTGTCTGAAACGGCGTGTGAACGACTGGGGAAAGATTAAGAATATTATCCGGGACAGCTTAAGCGATTTTTTGTGGAAAAAGATGAAGAGGAATCCCATGATCCTGCCGATTATCATGGAGGTGTAGGCATATATGAGCCGTACAACGCGTGACATTAACCGGATTACAACGGCTATTATTGGCATTTCGGCCAGGCTTATCGTGTTTGCCGCTGTGTTTGTGCTGATGTACGAGGGGGCGACAAAGGGCTATCAGTTTGGCCATGCGATCTTTGCGCCGGAGGCGGTGGACGCAGAGCCGGGTATTGTGAAGGAGATTGTGATAACAGAGGGGGAGTCCTTAAGCGATGTGGCAAAGAAGCTTGAAGAGGAAGGTCTGATATCTGACCGCTTTGCCATGATGGTACAGGCAAAGTTTTATGAGTATGAGGTGCGCCCCGGCGCCTATGAGCTGAGTACATCCATGACTTCAAAGGAGATGCTCAAGCTGATCGACGCGGCGAAGGCAAAGGACGAAGACGGGGAGTAAGCGGCATTTACAACACGGAGAGCATATGATAGTTAACGACAGGATTACATCGTATATCCATTCCCTTGACAGCGGGAACGGGAGCCTGTGCGATGCGATCGAGGAGGAGGCCGCGCTTTTGCGCATCCCGGTTATCCGCCGGGAGACAGCGGCATTTTTAAAGACCCTGGTGGCGCTTAAGCGGCCGGGGGCGATTCTGGAGGTGGGGACCGCGGTGGGCTATTCGGCGCTCCTGATGTGCCGGGCGATGCCAGAGGACTGCCACATCACGACCATTGAAAAGTACGAAAAGCGCATACCGGCTGCAAAGGAAAATTTTAAAAGGGCGGGAGAGGAGAAGCGTATCACTCTTGTGGAGGGCGACGCGGGCGAGGCGCTTTACACACTTTCCGGCCCTTATGATTTTATCTTCATGGACGCGGCCAAGGGGCAGTATCCGGGCTGGCTTGACCGGCTGCTCTTTTTGCTTTCCGACGGAGGCGTGCTGGTATCGGACAATATCTTCCAGGACGGCGATATCATCGAATCCCGTTACGCGGTGGAGCGCCGGAACCGGACGATCCATGCCCGGATGCGGGACTATCTGTACCGCCTGACGCATATGGAGGAGCTTGAGACATCGCTTGTCCCCATTGGGGACGGCGTGGCGGTGAGCGTGAAAAAGGAGAGGGTGAAAGCATGAGGAAACGGGAGCTTCTGATTCCGGCCGGGGGCCCGGACACGTTAAAGGCGGCCGTGATCTACGGGGCCGACGCGGTATATTTGGGAGGCGGTGCGTTCGGGCTGCGCGCCAAGGCCCGCAATTTTACGAACAAGGAGCTTCGGGAAGGGATCGCGTTTGCCCATGCGCATGGCGTGAGAGTCTATATCACAGCCAATATTCTGGCGCACAATGACGATCTTCCGGGCGTAGAGGCGTATTTTGAGGAATTAAAGGAGATCGGCCCGGATGCGCTGATCATCTCCGATCCGGGCGTCTTTGCCATCGCGAAGCGGATCCTGCCGGAGATGGAGATCCATATCAGCACCCAGGCGAACAATACGAATTACGGGACATACCGGTTCTGGTACGGGCTGGGCGCGAAGCGCGTGGTGTCCGCCAGGGAGCTTTCCTTAAAAGAGATCCGTGAGATCCGTGAGAATATCCCGGAGGATATGGAGATCGAGAGCTTCATCCACGGGGCGATGTGCATTTCCTATTCCGGGCGCTGCCTGCTCAGCAACTACCTTACGGGAAGAGATGCGAACCAGGGCTCATGTACGCATCCCTGCCGCTGGAACTATGCGGTTGTGGAGGAGACAAGGCCCGGCGAGTATATGCCGGTCTATGAGAATGAGCGGGGAACCTTCCTGTTTAATTCTAAGGATCTGTGCATGATTGAGCATATCCCGGAGATGATGGAGGCCGGCATTGACAGCTTTAAGATCGAGGGCCGGATGAAAGGCGCGCTCTATGTGGCGACGGTGGCGCGCGCGTACAGGAGGGCCATTGATGATTATCTGGAGAGCCCTGAGAAATACAGGGCGGGCCTTGAGTGGTACCGGGAGGAGATCGGCAAATGTACGTACCGCGAGTTTACGACGGGCTTCTATTTTGATAAGCCGGGCGCAGAGGCTCAGATTTACGGAAACAGCACATATGTAAAAAATTACACATATCTGGGTATGATAGAAGAGGTAAGGGCAGACGGCCTTGTGCGGATACGCCAGAAAAATAAGTTCTGCGCAGGCGGGACGGCGGAGGTGATGAAGCCGGACGGGCGGAATCTGCCGGTCACGGTCCGCGCTCTGTACGACGGGGACGGGAACGCCGTTCCTGACGCGCCCCATGCCGGGCAGGTTTTATGGGTGGATCTGGGGCCGGGGCCGGATGTAAATGACATCATCCGCAGACAGGAGGCGGCGTCGGGCGCGCAGGCGGGCTAAAACGCCGGCATATGCCGCGGGACGTTCTATGGTGCGGTAACTATTCCGGGAGCACATCATACAAAGGAGGAGAAGCATGACCTGGATATTGGAGGGCGCGGCCCTGTTCTGTGTGGTTTATTATGTGATCCTGACGGTATATGCGGGCTTTTCCGTTTCGTTCTCCCTGTTCTGGCCGGCGCTGGCCGCTGTGTTTATCCTTCTGGCCGCGGGGCTGCATTTCCTGCGCCGCCATGAGGGGCGCGCGCCGTCCTGGGTCTTTGTCTCGGCTGCCACGGCCCTCCTGGCGGGCTTTGTGATTTTTGCTGTGACCGAGGCGCTTATTGCCTTTCATGCCCTCACGGCGACAAGGCAGGCCGCGGATTATGTGATCGTGCTGGGGGCCCGGGTGAAGGACCGCGAAATCAGCCGTTCCCTGAAACGGCGGCTTGACAGGGCTGTGGAATACGCGGAGGCGAACCCGAACACGATTCTGGTGCTTTCAGGAGGCCAGGGAAAGGATGAGCCGGTGAGCGAGGCCAGGGCCATGTATGAGTATCTGGAGTATAACGGCGTCGCGCCGGAGCGGCTGCTTCTGGAGGATCAGTCTTCCAACACGGCGCAGAATATCACCTTCAGCCGCAAGGTGATTGAGCGCCAGGAATTTTATAAGGCGCAGTCCGCGCAGGCCCGTCTGCAGGAATACTATCAGGAGCGCTCTGAGGAGGATCCGGTGCGGATCGCGGTGCTGACAAGCGATTACCACCTCTTCCGAGCCAAATCCATTGCCAGGAAGCAGGGCTTGTCCGCTGTGACGGGCATCGCGGCCCCGGGCGATCCGGTGCTCGCCATCCACATGTGGGTGCGGGAGTGCTTTGCTGTGCTGAAGGATAAATTTATGGGCAGGATGTAGGCGGACCATTCCTTACTGTATGCGCCGGAAAGTGCGAAGCGGCGCGGCGGCCAGAGCATACAGTAATATAAATTGTATATGGAAAAGGAAGATGAGAATGACAGTAAAGGATTTAAACAGCTATCAGATACTGGAAGAACGGACGGTAAAGGAGCTTGGCTCAAAGGGAACCGTTCTGGAGCACAAAAAGACCGGAGCCAGGATATTTCTCCTCTCAAATGACGACGAGAACAAGGTCTTCTGTATAGGCTTCCGCACGCCGCCTTCGGACAGCACGGGGGTTCCCCATATTTTGGAGCACAGCGTATTATGCGGCTCTGACAAATTTCCGGTCAAGGATCCCTTTGTGGAGCTGGTGAAGGGCTCTCTGAATACCTTTTTAAATGCCATGACGTATCCGGATAAGACCGTGTACCCCGTGGCGAGCTGCAATGACAAAGACTTCCAGAACCTGATGGATGTCTACATGGACGCGGTGCTGCACCCGGCTATCTATAAGGAAGAAAAGATCTTTCTGCAGGAGGGCTGGCACTATGAGCTGGAGTCCGAGGACGGCCCTGTGACGTACAACGGCGTGGTGTATAATGAGATGAAGGGCGCGTTTTCCTCCCCGGAGAGCGTCCTGGATCGCTATACGAGGAACGTGCTGTTCCCGGACACCTGCTATGCGCACGAGTCGGGCGGCGCGCCGGACGATATCCCGTCCCTGACATACGAAGCCTTTCTGAATTTCCACAAAACCTACTATCATCCGTCCAACAGCTTTATTTACCTGTACGGAAATATGGATATGGCGGAAAAGCTTGACTGGCTGGACAGAGAATATCTCTCCCGCTATGACCGCCAGCCGGTGGACTCGGCGATCGCGTCGCAGGAGGCGTTCGCCTCCCCGGTGGAAAAGGAGATTTTCTATCCCATTACCGACGCGGAGAGTGAGGAGCAGGCGACCTATTTATCTGTCAATACCGTGGTCGGAGACGATCTGGACCCGGCGCTCTATATGGCGTTCCAGATCCTGGAATATGTCCTGATCGACGCGCCGGGCGCGCCCTTAAAGGAGGCGCTTATTGGGGCCGGGATCGGCCAGGATATCATGGGCGGATATGAAAACGGCATCCTGCAGCCCTATTTCTCCGTGATCGCCAAAAATGCCTCAAAGGAACAAAAAGGCGAGTTTCTGGCGGTGGTGAAGGGAACCCTGCGCAGGCTCGCGGATCAGGGGATCGGCGAAAAGACGCTCCTGGCCGGAATCAATTACTATGAATTCCGCTACCGTGAGGCGGACTTCGGAAATGCGCCCAAGGGCCTGATGTACGGCCTCCAGTGCCTGGATAGCTGGCTTTACGACGGCGATCCCTTTATGCACCTCGCATATGAGGACACCTTTGCCTTTTTAAAGAAGGGCGTAAAGGAGGGCTGGTTTGAGGGGCTCTTAAAGAAATACCTGCTGGATAACCCCTTTGAGGCCGTGATACTGGTGAGCCCGGAAAAGAATTTAACGGCAAAAGAGGAGGAAAAGCTCAGGATAAAGCTTGAGGCGTATAAAAACTCCCTCGCGAAGGAGGAGCGACGCGCCCTGATTGAGAGGACAGAGGCGCTCAAGGAATATCAGGATACGCCGTCCCCGAAGGAGGATCTGGAGAAGATTCCCCTGCTGTGCAGAGAGGACATAAAGCCGGATCCGGAGCCGCTGATCCTTGAAGAGCGCGTGATAGACGGGACAACGGCGCTGTGCCATCCCATGAACACCTCAGGGATCGGCTATTTAAAGGTGATGTTTTACACAGACCGGGTTCCGTCAGAGGATCTGCCGTATGTGGGGCTCTTAAAATCCGTGCTGGGCTATGTGAACACTACAAAACACACCTACAGCGATCTGTCGAATGAGATCAACTTAAACAGCGGCGGCATCAGCTTAAATGTGACAGCCTATCCGGACGCGCAGTCCCCGGAGCGCTTTACAGGCGTGTTCAACGCGAGCGCCAGAGTGCTCTATGACAAGCTGGATTTCGGCTTTTCAGCGATCGCGGAGATCCTCCTGGACTCTGTGTTAGACGACGCGAAGCGCCTCGGCGAAATCCTGGCCGAGATGAAGTCGCGCAGCCAGATGAAGCTGAATTCCGCGGGCCACTCGGCGGCCATGATCCGCAGCCTGTCGTATTTTTCGCCGGTTTACAGCTTCCACGATCAGACAGGGGGCATTGCGTATTACCATTTCCTTGAGGACATGGCCAGACACTTTGAGGAGAAGAAAGACACCCTGACAGATAAGCTTAAGGAAACGGCAAAGCGGCTGTTTACGGCTGAAAACATGGTGATCAGCTATACGGCCGACGAGGAAGGGCTAAAGAGTCTTGAAGGCAGCCTTGCGCTGTTAAAGGACCGCCTGCCCGCAGGGGACGGAACGACATATCCCTTTGCGTTTGAAAAGAAGAACAGGAACGAGGGCTTTATAACCTCGTCCCAGGTCAACTATGTGGCGCGCAGCGGAAGCGTCTTTAAGAAGGGGCAATCGTACACCGGGGCGCTGCGCATCCTGAAGGTGATCCTGGGCTATGATTACCTGTGGCTGAACGTCCGGGTCAAGGGCGGCGCGTACGGGGTCATGAACGGCGTGGGCCGTTTTGGCGACGGGTATTTTGTATCCTACCGCGATCCGAAGCTTCAGGAAACGGCGCAGGTTTACGAGGGAGTGCCGGCGTACATTGAGAGCTTTGACGCGGATGAGCGCGATATGACCAAGTATGTGATCGGCACGATCAGCGATCTCGACGCCCCGCTGCTCCCGCCCTACAAGGGGGCAAAGGCCGATTCCGCGTGGTTCTCGCATGTCACGGACGAGATGTTTGAGCAGGAGCGGCGCGAGATCCTGACCGCAGGGCCGGAGGATATACGGGCGCTTGCGGGGATTGTGCGCGAGGTTCTGTCAGAGGGGAGTCTGTGCGTGATTGGGAATGCGGAATGTATTCGGAAGTGTGAGGGGATGTTTGGGGAGATTAAAAATTTGTTTCAGATGTAGATAACGTTTGATATTTAAGAATCTTGGGTCGGAGTGTATGAGGGCCGTGCTTTGGCGTGAGGGGGCAGCCATCGTCAGGTTCTATATCCATAAGGAACCCGTAGAAAACCGCCGGCGCTTAGCGGGGTCTTTTCAAGCTTAGCGTCCGCTGCGCTTTTCTCCGGGCGGGAGCGGGGTTCCGTTGGATATAAAGCCTGACGCTGGCGGCCCCCTCACGACAAACCAAAGTGGCCAATTATTTCATAAAGGAAATGATGTTGTCATTTGAGGTATCCAGGCTGTTTGTAATACAAGGAGGAAAAGATATTTCGCATAGCGGCTCGTCTGCCCATGCAGCGCCGTTTCTGAGGGGAGAAGATATGCAGAAAGAGTTAAAATCAGGCTTTGCGGCGCTGATCGGGCGGCCGAATGTGGGGAAATCCACGCTGATGAATCATTTGATCGGACAGAAAATCGCGATTACTTCCGAAAAGCCGCAGACAACGAGAAACCGGATCCAGACGGTTTTGACAGATGAGCGCGGGCAGATCGTATTTCTGGACACGCCGGGTATTCACAAGGCGAAAAATAAGCTGGGCGAGTATATGGTCAGCGTGGCGGAGCGCACGTTGAAGGAAGTGGATGCGATCCTCTGGCTGGTAGAGCCCACGACCTTTATCGGGGCCGGGGAACGCCATATCGCGGAGCAGCTAAACCGCGTGAAAACACCGGTTCTTCTGGTGATCAATAAGATCGATACCGTGAAAAAGGAGGAGATCCTGGCCTTTATCGCGGCTTATAAGGATATCTGCGATTTTGCGGAGATTGTTCCGGTCTCGGCGCTTAAGGAGATAAATCTGGAGGATTTGAAGGAGTGTATCTTTAAATATCTGCCAGAGGGCCCATGCTTTTATGATGAGGATACGATCACGGATCAGCCTATGCGCCAGATCTGCGCGGAGCTTGTGCGCGAAAAGGCCCTGCGGCTTTTGGATGATGAGATACCGCACGGGATCGCGGTGGTGGTGGAGCGGATGAAGGAACGGCCGAACGGGCTGATCGATGTGGATGCCACGATCGTCTGCGAGCGCGATTCGCATAAAGGGATTATTATCGGAAAGGGCGGATCGATGCTTAAGCGGATCGGGACGGCGGCGCGCACGGAGATTGAGAACCTGATGGACGCCAGAATTAACTTGAAGCTGTGGGTTAAGGTGCGCAGGGAGTGGCGCGACAGCGATCTCTATATGAAGAATTACGGATATAATCCCAGGGAAATTGGGAGTTAGGCATAAGGGGCGGATGGTATGCGGGATCTCGTGCAGGCGACGGGGATGGTTCTGATGGCCGCCCCGTCCGGGGAATATGACAAGCGTCTTGTGATTCTGACAAAGGAGAGGGGGAAGATCACAGCGTTTGCCAGGGGGGCCAAGCGGCCCGGAAGCCTTCTTCGGGCGCCCGGCCGGCCGTTTGCGTTCGGGAGCTTTACTCTGGCGCAGGGGCGGGACGCTTACAGCCTCTACGGCGCGGAAATCGAGAATTATTTTGAAGGGCTGGAAAAGGACGTGGAATGCGCGTGCTATGCCTCGTATTTTGCGGAATTCGCCGCCTATTACGGGCGGGAGGGCATTGACGGGGGAGAGACGCTGCGCCTTTTATACCAGTCCTTTCGGGCGCTTTTAAAGCCGGCTCTCCCCAATTCGCTGGTCCAGCGCATCTTTGAGCTGAGGATCATGGTCATAAACGGGGAGTACACAAGCAAGCCTCCTGTATCCACGGGCGATTCGGCTGCGTATGCCTGGGAGTATACGGCGTTTTCGCCGATCGAAAAGCTGTATACATTTCTCCTTAAGGAGGATGCTTTTGGGGAATTCAGGCGGTGCGTGGAGGAGAATAAGAGGCGGTTTATTGACAGGGAATTTCATTCTCTTGAAATTCTGCGGGCGCTGCAGAGGGAGTGATGTTTCGTAACAGTTCAGACGGGCGGGAGGATACCCCGTTCGGCCTGTTACGATGTTTCAAATATGCTCTGGCAGAGGTGTGAACCGAAACTGGATAAGAAAACCGGGGAGAATACAGATTATGGCAGAGAGAAACAGGCAGGATAAGGAGGGCGCGCGCCCGGCTGCGGGTTCGCCTGTTAAAGGGATCCGTCTGAACAAATATTTAAGTGAGGCGGGCGTCTGCTCGCGGCGTGAGGCGGATCGGAGGATCGCGGCCGGCGAGGTGTTTGTGGACGGGAAACGGGCGTCAACCGGGATGCGGGTATTTCCCTCCCAGGAAATCGTGTGCGGCGGCAGGCGGGTGACAGGGGGAGAGCGCCCGGTGCTTCTGGCGGTCAATAAGCCCAGGGGGATCGTGTGTACGACCTCGGATAAAGACCGCGCGGAGAATATTGTGGATTTTATCAAATTTCCCTCCCGCATTTACCCTGTGGGGCGCCTCGATAAGGAATCAGAGGGGCTGCTTCTGATGACGAACCAGGGCGGGCTCTCGGATCAGATCCTGCGCGCCCGGAACGGCCATGAAAAGGAGTATGAGGTGACGGTCAGCCGTCCGGTAAACGATGCGTTTATCCGCCGTATGGCGGGCGGCGTGCCGATTCTGGGGACAGTCACAAGGCCCTGCTATGTGGAAAAGACGGGAGAGCGTTCCTTTCGTATCACACTGACCCAGGGGATGAACCGCCAGATCCGCCGGATGTGCGAGGCCCTGGGCTTTGAGGTGACGGCCTTAAAGCGGGTGCGTATCATGAATATCAGGCTGGCAGGCTTAAAGACAGGGGAGTACCGCGAGGTTACGAAGGAAGAGTGGGAGGAGCTTTCAAGGCTTCTTAACGGGAACGGGAGACAGCCGGCGCGCTGAGTGCAGAGGACGCGGACCGCGGGTGATGTCCCCCGGGAATGGATGCGATGATGTATGATGCGCCGTGCAGACGGGCAGTTGCAGAAATGGATGGGATCAGAATGCAGTATAAAACGCAGGACAGAGTGCAGACAGAGGAGGAAAAGGGGCAGGAGGCCGGGCAGGCCGGCGCTGTCAGGAGGATCCGCGAACTGGTTGAGCGGCTGAGAGAGGCCGGGCGCGCCTATTATCAGGAGAGCCGCGAGATCATGAGCAATCTTGAGTACGACAGGCTTTACGACGAGCTGCTTTTGCTGGAAAAGGAAACGGGCGTGGTGCTGAGCGGCAGCCCGACGAGAAACGTTGGCTTCGAGGTCGTGAGCTCGCTTCCAAAGGAGCGCCATGAGAGCCCGATGCTGTCGCTCAACAAGACAAAGAGCGTGGAAGAGCTGGGAGAATGGCTCGGAGAGCAGGCGGGACTGCTCTCCTGGAAGCTGGACGGGCTGACGATTGTACTGACCTACGATAAAGGGGAGCTCCAGAAGGCCGTGACGCGCGGCAGCGGGGAGATCGGGGAGGTTATCACAAGCAATGCCCGCGTATTTGCCAATGTGCCGCTGCAGATCGCGTTTCAGGGAAAGGCAGTCCTGCGGGGCGAGGCGGTCATCCGCTACCCGGATTTTGAGCGGATCAATGAACAGATTGAGGATGTGGACGCCCGCTATAAGAATCCGCGGAATCTCTGCAGCGGCTCGGTCCGCCAGCAGGACAGCGCGGTGACGGCCCGCCGGAACGTACGTTTCTATGCGTTCAGCCTGGTAAGCGCGGACGGGGTGGATTTCAATAATTCCCGGAAGGAGCAGTTTGTATGGCTCTCCTCCCAGGGCTTTGATGTCGTGGAGTATCAGGAAGTGGAGCGGGAGACGCTGGCCGAAGCGGTCCATGCGTTTTCCGGCCGGGTGGGGCAAAACGATATTCCCTCTGACGGCCTGGTTCTCCTGTATGACGACATTGCATACGGCCGCTCGCTGGGGCGCACCGATAAATTCCCAAGGGATTCCATTGCCTTTAAATGGGCGGACGAGCTGCAGGAAACGACGCTTTCCTATATTGAATGGAGCGCCTCAAGGACAGGGCTTATCAATCCCGTGGCCGTATTTGAGCCTGTGGAGCTGGAGGGGACGACGGTCAGCCGCGCCAGCGTCCACAATTTAAGCATACTCGAGGGGCTTGAGCTGGGAGCCGGCGATCGGATCACGGTGTATAAGGCCAATATGATCATCCCTCAGATTGCAGAAAATTTAACAAAGAGCGGCGTCCGCGATATACCAAAAACGTGCCCGGTGTGCGGCGGGCCGACGAAGATCCGGCAGATGAATGACGTGAAGGCCCTGTACTGCACAAACCCTGAGTGCCAGGCAAAGAAGATCAAGAGCTTTACATTGTTTACCAGCCGGGACGCCCTCAATATCCGCGGGCTTTCCGAGGCGACGCTTGAAAAATTCATCGGCGTGGGTTTTGTCCATGAGTACGCGGATCTGTTCCATCTGGACAGACACGAGGATGAGATCGTAAAGATGGACGGCTTTGGCCGGAAATCATTTGATAACCTGACGGAGGCGACAAAGGCCGCGTCGGAAACGACGCTTCCGCGGGTGATATTCAGCCTTGGAATCACAGGGATCGGGCTGGCAAACGCGAAGATGCTCTGCCGCCATTTTAAGAACGATTTTGAAGCGATGCGAAACGCGGACCGGGAAGAGCTGGTGTCTGTGGACGGCATAGGAGAGGTGCTGGCGGACGCCTGGATCGAATTTTTCTCGGACAAGGGCAATAATGGGATTGTGGACCGGCTGCTTGCGGAGCTGACCATTACCGCCCCGCCGGACGGGGAGGACGATGGCGAAGAGGCGGCGCTTGCAGGGCTGAACTTTGTCATCACCGGGAGCGTGGAGCATTTTAAGAACCGTAAGGAGCTGAAGGAGCGGATCGAGGCGCTGGGGGGCAAGGTGACCGGATCTGTGACGGGAAAGACGAATTACCTCATCAACAATGATACCGCTTCCGCCTCCTCAAAAAACAAAAAAGCCCGTGAGCTGGGCGTTCCGGTGATTTCAGAGGAGATGTTTCTGGCTTTGCTTGAGGAGAGAGGCGGAGGGGACGGCGCGGCAGAAGGCGGCGAAGAGATGGAGGACGGCGCAGCAGCAGGCAGCGGCAAAGCACCGAAGGATGACACAGAACCGGGGGACGGCAGGGATGCTTTAGACCTGCCTGTACAGCAGAAGAAAGAAGGAGACGAACATGCCGATTAAAATACAAAGGGGTCTGCCGGCAAAGTCCGTGCTGGAATCTGAAAATATATTTGTCATGGATGAGGATCGGGCGTTAAGCCAGGATATCCGCCCTCTGGAGATCCTGATCCTGAACCTGATGCCGATCAAAGAGGATACGGAGACGCAGCTTCTGCGCGCATTGTCCAATACGCCTCTGCAGGTGGACTGCACGTTCCTGATGATTGCCTCGCACGAATCGAAGAATACTTCGGCAAGCCATCTGAATAAATTTTATATCACCTTTGACGAGGTGAAAAACAGCCGGTTTGACGGGATGATCATTACCGGAGCGCCGGTGGAGAACCTGGAATATGAGGAGGTCCATTACTGGCCGGAGCTGTCCGCTATTATGGAGTGGAGCAAGAGCCATGTGACCTCCACGCTGCACATCTGCTGGGGCGCCCAGGCCGGTTTGTATTACCACTACGGCATTCCGAAATACGCGAGGAAAAAGAAGCTCTCCGGTATTTACCGCCATAAGGTTCTGGACCGCAAGGTTCCTCTGGTGCGCAGCCTGGATGATTATTTTTACTGCCCGCATTCGCGCTATACCGAAGTGCGCAGGGAAGATATTGACAAGCGCCCGGAGCTGACGGTGCTGGCCCGGTCGGAGGAGGCCGGCGTGTTCCTTGTCATGAGCCGGGACGGAAAGCAGATCTTCATGCAGGGCCACCCGGAATATGACAGGATGACTTTGAATAACGAGTACCACCGCGATTTGAAGAAAGGGCTTGATCCGGAGCTGCCGTGCAATTATTATGAAAACAATGATCCCTTCTCCATGCCGGCGCTTACGTGGAGGAATATGGCGAATACGCTGTACTCGAACTGGCTGAATTATTACGTTTACCAGGAGACGCCGTATGATTTGTATGGGAAGGCGTGAGAGGGCAGGCGATGTGAACGCTTTGGGGAGAGGTAAGCTATAAGCACAGCAGATATTTTGCAGCTTATGAGTCTTTAGCGCCTGAGACTGGGAGGGTGGATAAAATGAACAATGTCAATATTCCTGTCGGCCTTTCCGATTTTAAATTCATCAGAAAAAAATGGCTTTTATTATATTGATAAAACCGGGTTAATTGAGGAGCTGCTGAAAACAGACGCCACACAGGTTCCCCTGATTACACGTCCCAGACGTTTTGGAACAACCCTCGGCATGAGCATGATGGCTGAATTTTTTGATATCCGGAGGATATATTATTGAACCGATTGAGCCCAACCTGACCTATGATGCGCTGCATTCTTCTGAAAGGAATATCCGGACACTGCTGTATTTCGCTGGTTATCTGATCAGGATGCGGCCAAAAGATATCCCGGAGACTCCCGGTAGCGGGAGCCTCGAACTGACGATACCGAACGCTGAAATCAGGGCCTTATTCAGGAAAAGCGTCAATGAATGGTTCCTGGCAAAAACCGAAGCCGGCGGCCGTTCAGCACTGTTTGACGCGCTGTGGAAGGGTGATGCCAGGAGGCGGCAGGAGTATATAAACGGCCCGCTGTTTGATACAATTAGTTTTTACGGCTATCAGGAAAACATTTACCACGCATTCCTGGCCGGACAGCTTTCCCGAACAGGATAAGACGATCATTTATCTTCCTAACACCTTTTTCCTGTAAGCGTCAAGCGCCCCCTCGGGCACCACCTTTCCGTCATTGGTATCAATGGCGCTGTTGCGCTCCTTCAGAAGCGCCATGAGAGCCTGCCCGGCGGCTTCCGTTGTGTCGGAGGTGTCAGTGACTCCATTGGAAGCGATCAGCGTAATGGCCAGGCCATGGATCTTTTTGGAGCGTTTTCCGGTGTTGATGTAATATGTATAATCGTTGAAGCAGCAGGCCCTTACATCCTTCACCCGCATGACAATCAGGGCGGGATTTGCCAGGTAAATATAGTCTCTTGTGAGCAGTCCGTCCTTGTTAGTGGCGCTTGAGAGAACCCGGTCAATACCTGCTGTCAGCTTTAAGATGAATGTGTCGGAGGCGACGGCCTGCCGGTCAAAGGCTTCGATCTCGCTCTCCGGCAACTGGCTCTTTTTCGCGGAAAGTTTGATATAATCGCTCCTTTTCTGCCTCGTGTTCCTGATGAAGAAATAAAGGATGATCCCGGAAATCAGCGCGATCACAGCGAAGAAGCCGCAGATCACCAGGCCCACTCCCAGCATATCATCCTGCCCCTCAGCCATAAATTCCATGGTTCTTCCAATGCCCCAGAAGAGCCCGAAAAGAGCGCCGATTACCCACACGCCGATGACGATAATCCCGACGAAGCTGCGGCGTTTTAAGGTTTTGGAAGCGCTCTCAAATACGGATCCGGTGGGGAAATGCTTCTGCGCATATCCCTCATTCATTTTCTGAAAAAAGTCTGTCATATAAATACCTCTTTCATCCCGCGGACAGCGGGCCGGGCGGGTATGCCTGCCTGCACAATTGGCCCTCTGCCGCGGGGGTGTTGATTGATAAACTGCCGGGGCCATTATAGCATACCCGGCCGAAATTGTCCAATGGGTACAATGCAGTTAAATACTATTCTTTGATCTTATCAATGTCTGCCAGATTTACGCCTGATACATTAAGCAGTGCTTTTATTGTCAGATATTCATCTTTCAATTTTGCATATGTTTCAGTGGCATTCTCCTTTTTTGCTAATAACATATATTCCTGGATCTTTTTGAAATCATCAAGCGCGGCTTTTATCACTTCAATACCATCTGGCATAAATTCACCTGCTTTCTATGAGTGTTTGGTTACATGTATCGGTTGCTTTCATTATAGCAATTAATGTCAGGGGTGTAAAGCCCTTTGACAGACAAACAGGGGCGCCAGACTGTGTTTTTTGCGGTTTGTGTGCATCGCGAAGCGTGTTACGGTTCACGGAAACGGCTGCTTTTAGCCGCCGTGAATCGTAACAACTAATTTCATACTTACAGGCATACATAACGCCTCTTAGGTATAGTTTATAAAAACGGCTCTGTCTGAGGCGCAGACAGGGCCGGAACGTTCAGGAGGCAGTGGATGCAGCAGTTTGTGGTTGGGATTATGAATTCCTACGGATATGCGGGTATTTTTGTATTGATTCTGGTGGAAAATCTGTTTCCGCCGATTCCGTCGGAGGTGATTCTGACGTTTGGAGGTTTTATGACAACGTATACGCAGATGAAAAGCGCGGGGGTGATTGCGGCCTCCACGGCGGGTTCCGTGGCCGGCGCGGTGATTTTGTATTATGTGGGGCGCCTGATTCCGGCGAGGCGGCTGAGCGCTCTTCTGGAGGGGAGAGTGGGGAAGGGGCTGCATTTTGAGGCCGGGGATGTGCGGGACGCGGAGGGGTGGTTTGACAGGAAGGGGAAAAGCACGGTGTTTTTCTGCCGGTGCGTGCCGATTATCCGCAGCCTGATTTCGATTCCGGCCGGCATGGCGGGGATGCGGATGGTTCCGTTTCTTCTCCTGACAACGGCCGGAAGCCTGCTCTGGAATACGGCTCTGGTGACGGCCGGTGCGGCGGCGGGCGCTTCGTGGGAGCGGATTTTGGGAGCGCTTCACACGTATTCAAACGCCGCGATCGCAGCGGCCGGTGCGGCGGCGCTTCTTGGGAGCAGCCTGTACTTCCGGAAACGGGCGGGACGGGAGGTCTGAGCGGAGCGCGGGAAGCCTGAGGATAAAACGGCTGCCGCCTCCGGGACGGTCGCAGACCCGTATCGTTCCGCCGTGAAGGCGCATAAGCTCCCTGGCGATGCTGAGCCCCAGGCCGAAGTGTTTTTTCGCGCTGCGCGAGGAGTCGGCGCGGTAGAAGCGGTCAAAGATCTGTGTTTTAAGAGAATCCGGGATGCCGGGGCCGCTGTCCGCGACTTCAAATTCCAGGGATGCCGGCGCGTCCTGGCAGAAGGACAGCGACAGATGGACTGTCCCCCCGGCCGGGGTGTAAGAGACCGCGTTGTCAAGAAGGATCGCAAGCGCCTGCCCGATTCTCTGGGAGTCGCCATAGAAGCGGGGGCCTGCCTCCCGGGGCAGGGTGATGGAGAGGGAGATGGATTTCTGCCGGCAGAGGGGGAGGAAGGTTTCGTATGTGTCCATCAGGAGCGTATCAGCGTCCAGCTCAGTGGGCTCTAAGGTCCATGTACCCGCGTCGGCGGACGCCAAAAGGAGCATATCGTTTACAAGGCGGGCCATGCGGCTGCATTCCCGTTCCATATTGGAGAGGATGCGGGGCAGGGACAATCCACTTTCGCCTGCGGCGTCCGGATTGCCCTTGTGGGCCTGGGACGCGGCCTGCAGGGCGGTAAAGCACCCGGAGCGTATCACGGCAAGAGGGGAGCGGAGCTCATGGGAGGCGGCGGCGATAAATTCCGCCTGCCTGACAGCGGCTTCCCTGGCCGGGCGCAATGCCCGTCCGGTGATATAGCGGCTGACAAACCAGATGCAGAGCGCGCCGAGGGCAGCGGCAAAGGCATAGAGGGGAAGCTGCTGCCTTACGAGAACCGCGAGCGGGGTGATATGGCAGAGGAGCAGGAGGCTTTTGGCGCCTTTCCCGGACGGGAGGACGAGCAGCCGGCCGTAGTAGGCGTCGCCTGCGCTGCCGCGGATCTGGAATTCCCCGGTCTGGTTCTCGGAGGAGGAGACAGGGGGAATCTGGGGGAAAACGCCCTCCTTAGCCGCGCGCGCCATGGCGAGGCGGATCAGGCTTTCCCTGGCGCTTTCCGGCTGCCATGCGCCGGGGAAGAAGAAGGGGACGCCGTTCTCCTCGATGTAGACAATGGCGTGATGGGCGGCCTCAGTCTGCGCCAGATAGGAATCATTTATGGAAGGGGTTATCCGGAACTGGGAGCTTATGGACATCCACAGGCTTTGGAAGGCGGCCTCCCCGCCGCGCCTCTGAATGGCGATATTTCTTGTAAAGAGGACGGATAACAGCAGAAAAAGGACAGCGCCGGCCATGGCGGTACAGAGAAGGGCCAGCTTTCTCTGCACCTGATCGAACATGGCCGTTTCTCTGTTCTGCCTGTCTGGCGCGCTGCCTGCGTCTGCCTGCTTTCTGCCGGATTTGTCTGCCTGCGCGTCTGTATGGAATCTGTTTCCGGCCGCTTTGTTCTCAGATGGGGCGTCATGCGTCCCATCTCTGCCTGCGCTGCCCTTATACATGTCCGTTTCCTTCCTCTTCTGCGGCCGTTTCTTCCATGCGGTATCCGGTTCCGTGGGCGGTGACGATGCGGACAGGAGCCTTGAGCGCGCGCAGGCGGCGTCTCAGAAAATAGATATAATTGTCGAGATTTCCGTCCTCCACCTCGCTTAGGGAGCCCCAGGCATAGTTTAAGATGGCGCTGCGGCTCAGGGTCCGTCCGGGATTTTTGAGGAAATACTCAAACAGGGCCGTCTCTTTTTTGGAGAGGGAGATCCTCGCCTCCAGATAGGAGAGCTCCCTGCGCGCGGGATCAAGGCAAAGGCCCTGTAAGGACAGCGTTTCATCATCCGCGATGCGGCCGGGCCTGCGGGTAACGGCGCGGATCCTGGCCAGCAGCTCCTCGATGGCATAGGGCTTTACCAGATAGTCGTCCGCGCCGGCGTCGAGGCCGCGGACGCGGTCATGGAGCCCGTCTAAGGCAGTTGAAAAGATCGCGGGCGTTGAGACGCCCTGCCGCCGCAATGCCTCTAACAGGGTGAGTCCGTCCATTTCCGGCAGCATCCGGTCAATGATCAGGCAGTCGTAGATGCCGGAGGAGGACAGGAGCAGCCCGTCCGTCCCGGTATGGCAGGCATCCGCCCCATAGCCGGCCTGCTTCAGGGCCAGAAGCAGGGATTCACAAAGCGCTTTATCATCTTCAATCAGCAGTATTCTCATTGCGGTTCCCCTATTCGTGTGCATTTCATTTCCTTCCATATTCCCTCAAGTATATCACAGAAATCTCTAAAAAAACTGAAAAAACAGAGGATCCGTTTCCAGTTTTTTTAGAGAAAAAACGTGTAGAATAGGGAAAAAGGCGTAACCGTCCGGGATCTCTGAAAGGAAACGTCCTGGTTACGCTTTACAGTTACACGGATAAGGAGGAGAGGATCAGATGCATAAAAAGCGTATATTCGCGGCGGCGCTGGCCGTGGCGTGTACAGCGGCGCTTACAGGCTGCGCAGGAGGAACAGGGAGCCGGGAGGGCAGTGCGGACAAAAGTACAGACAGTCCGGCCGCTGAGGCAGACGGCGCGTCCGGCAAGGGCCGTTTTATGGAGGAGGAGATTGAGCTTCCAGAGGAGATGGGGGAGAATGGTATCGAGGACGTCGCGTCCCTTCCGGACGGAAGCCTTGAATTTGTGGTCCGCCCTGAGGGGGAGAACGCCAGGCGCTACCGCTATGACGGCTCTGGCTGGACAGAAGCCGGGGAGATTCCCGCGCCGGAGAGAGTCAATGTGTCGAAGCTGTTTTACGGAGGGGATGGCGCCCTGTATTATGGAGGTTTTGACACGGACTATGTGTTCCACCTATGGACGCAGGAGGAAGGCGGCGGGATAAATGAGCGGTTTTCTGATGTGTTTGCCGTTCCGGAGGGAGAAGAGTATGGACTGATTCCTGATTTTGTGGGTATTCTCCCGGATCAGCGCCTTCTTGCCTCGGATATCTCGGAAGCCGCGCTTTATAATGAAGATGGAAAAAGGGGCTTTGTGCTTCCTCAGGATTTTCTGGGGACAGATAGCCGGAGCGCGGCGGCTCTTTCCGGAACGGATTATTATACGTTTTACAATCAGGAGATCGTCCGCTACGATCTCCTGACCGGGAAACAGTCCGGGTCATTTCCCATGCCGGGCCAGGAGGCGGACGATTTCTATAGCTGGGGCCTGTTTACGGACGAGGGCTTTCTCTATGCGGCCGGAGCGTCAGGGCTTTACCGTATCAGTCAGGACGGGACAGTGTGGGAGCAGCTTATTGACGGAAGCTTAAATTCCATGGGACGGCAGGATATCTATTTAAAGAGATTTGCAAAGGGTGCGGACGGGGATTTTTACGGAATTTATACGAATTATGACAAGGCGCATCTGTTCCGCTATTATTTTGACGAGACGGCGGACGCGGTTCCTGCGCAGACGCTGACGATCTATGCGCTGCGCGATCACGCGACCGTGCGGCAGGCGGCGGCGATATTCCAGAAGGAGAATCCGGGGATCCGTGTGGATTACCGCATCGCGGTGGAGGATCCGCGGGAGGCGGTGTCAGAGGACGTGATCCGGGCCCTGAATACGGAGCTTTTAAACGGGGGCGGGGCGGATATCCTGATTCTGGACGGCCTTCCGGCCGAAATCTACAAAAAGAAGGGGATTCTGGCCGATTTAAGCGGGACTCTGTCCGATATGCGCGCCAGCCTTCTTCCCAATATGCTTTCCAATTATCTGGATGAGGAGGGGAAATGCTATTATCTCCCGGCGAGGGTGATGACGCCTGTCATGTTCGGTAGCAGGGCGGGCTGCGAAGCGCTGACGTCCCTGGATAAAATGGCGTCTTACGCGGGCGATACGCCGCTTTTTGCCCCGGATCTGTATGAAAATATCCTGCGCTTTACGGCGTATACGTGCTATGAGGAGATTTTTGAGCCCTCGGGAAAGATCCGCGACGGGGCGCTGCTGCGCTGGCTTTTGGCCGTAAAAAGCGCCGGCGGGAGAGGGCAGGCGAAGACGTCCTTTAATGAGAGTGAAATGGATCGCTTAAGTGTGGATAACAGCGTCTTTTTGGACGGCTTTGCGCGCCAGTGCGATTATAACCTGGCCCTGGGGCGCTCCTCGGCGGCGGCGGAGCTTTTAACCTCCCTGGACGATGTGATGCTGCCGTTTGCGGCAGTGGAGATGCTTTCCTGCGAGGTTCCGGTATCGGGGCTTAAGAAAACCTTTGCGCCCTCCGTGGCAGCCGGGATCAACGCCTCATCCGGCAATCAGGAGGCGGCGGGAGCGTTCCTGCGCGTTTTATTCGGCGACGAGGTGCAGCGGGAATCGCTCGGGGACGGGTTTGCCGTGCGGACGGACAGCCTGGAGAGCTGGGCGGATATGGAAAAGGATATTTCCACGAGCACAAGCATGCGCGGCACGGATGTGCGTCTCGAGGGGAAATGGCCGGATCGCCAGAAACGCGAGAATATCATAGGAATCGTGCGCCTGGCCTCTGTGCCGGCAGCGGTGGACGAATCGATCCTGCAGATTGTGGCCGACGGGTCTAAGGCATATTTTGAGGGAACGGAAAGCGCTGAGCAGGCGGCGGAGGCGATCGGGAATAAGCTGCAGCTTATGTACAGCGAGAGGGAATAGAGGTGGACCGTTCTTTACAGAGCGCTGCGCCAGGCCGCGGCCGGCGGCCTGGCAGGGGCATGGGGAGACGGAAACGGGCGGGGAGAGATACGCGAAAGGCCCTGCCGTTCCTGCTCCTCAGCATGACAGGCGTCGCGGTTTTCGCGCTCTTTCCCTTTTTCGACGCGGTTGGGCGGACAAAAGGGCTTGCCGTCTACCGCGAGGTGCTTGCAAACCGGGCGTTTCGCCTGGCGGCGGGGAATACGGCGCGCTTTATGGGAACCGCCCTGCCGCTTTTGATGGCCGTGTCCTTTTTCCTGGCCCTGCTGGTCAGCCGTTCCTGCAAAAAGAGCCGCTTTTTTAAAACCGTGCTCGTGCTTCCGGCGGCGGTTCCGGCGGCCGGGGTTGCTCTTTTATGGAAAATGGTATTCTGCGGGGACGGGATTGTAAACCGCCTGGCCGGCCTTTCCGTTGACTGGATCCACGGATCTCAGTCGTTTGCGGTGCTGGTGTTTGCCTATCTGTGGAAAAATACGGGCTACCAGATGCTCCTGTGGCTGGCGGCGCTGGCCGCGATACCGGATGAGCTTTACGAGGCCGCTGAGGTTGACGGGGCGGGGGAATTCAGAAAGCTTATCCATATCACGCTGCCGCAGGTCAGGCGGGCGTCTGGGATGATCCTGTTTCTGGCCGTGATCAATTCCTTTAAGGTCTTCCGCGAGGCTTATATTGTGGCGGGGCCGTATCCGCATGAGCGGATCTACATGCTGCAGCATTTATTTAACCACTGGTTTCTGAATCTGGAGATCGAAAAGATGAGCGCGGCCGCAGTGATGCTGACTGCGTGCATCGTCGGGACGATGGGCGTGTCTGCGCTTTTGCCGCGGATGCTGAAAAGGAGATAACAGCCCGGGCCGCCTGGGACATGTTTTAAGCAGGCGCGGAGAGATTCCGGGAGTACATTATTATACAAAAGGAGGCGGACGTCATGAAAAAAGCAAAGAGAAGAAAGGGGAGGTACAGCGGATTCCTTCTTCTGGCGGTCAGCGTATGCTTTGTGATACTTCCCCTGCTTTTGATGGGCGCCGCGTCCTTTATGGCAGGGGATGAGCTTGCCTTCCGCTATCTGGAAGCGCTGGGGCTGGGGAAGGGGCCGGTGCGGCCGGCGTTACTCCCCGATTATCCGACCATCGCGCCGTACAGAGAGCTTTTCCTGCATTCGCCCGGCTTCTTTGTCATGTTCTGGAATTCCTGCCTGCAGGTTTTCGGGATCCTGGCAGGGCAGCTTCTGGCAGGGATGCCGGCGGCCTGGGCCTTTGCCCGTTTCCGTTTCCCGGGAAAACGGATTTTATTTCTCCTGTATCTGCTGCTGATGATCATGCCTTTTCAGGTAATGATGGCGCCTTCTTACCTGATTCTTGAGCGGCTGGGCCTTCTGGATACGCATCTGGCGATCCTCGTTCCCGGGATTTTTTCCACCTTTCCGGTCTATATCATGGAGCGTTTTTTTGAGAGTATCCCGAACTCGCTTCTCGAAGCCGCGTATATCGACGGGGCCGGGGAATGGACCGCTTTTGTGCGCGTGGGGATCCCCATGGGCTTTCCGGGTGTCATGACGGCTCTTTTGCTGGACTTTTTTGAATACTGGAGCGCGCTGGAGCAGCCGCTTACCTTTTTAAAGGATAAGACGCTCTGGCCGCTGTCCCTGTACCTGCCGAATGTGACGGCCGACAAGGCGTCCGTGGCCTTTGCCGCGGGCGCAGTCGCTATCCTTTTGCCGGCGCTTCTTTATTTAAACGGGCAGACATGGCTGGAGCAGGGGATCTATGCGTCAGGGATCAAAGAATAGATGTACAAGAAGATGAGTCCCGTGAACCAATAGTAATTAGTTAAGCGGAACGATTGCAGGGCGTTGTTTGTCGTGAGAGGGCCGCCGGTGTCAGATTCTAAATCCATAAGGAACCCGTAGAAAACCGCCGGCGCTTAGCGAGGTCTTTTCGAGCTTAGCGTCCGCTGCGCTTTTCTCCGAGCGGGAGCGGGGTTCCGTTGGATACAGGAGCTGGCGACGGCGGCCTCCTCACAATGAACCATAGCCTACATATATTTTAACTTCGTTCCAGGAGAAAGGGAAGGACAACAAGAGGATGGAAGACAGAAAACGCCGGATATACAGAGGCGCGCTGGCCGCCTTTTTTGCCGTTATGGCGCTGTTTACGGTTTTATCCCGGATCGTGGATGCCAGGGAGACGGCGAAGGTGAAGCTGACCTATGCCAGCCGGGGCAATGTTACGAAAACGGTCAGGGGGAGCGGCACAGTGGAGGCCGGGGCGGAGATCGGGATCCGCCTGACGCCGGGACTGCGGGTGGGAGAGATAACCGCCCTGCCGGGAGCTTTTGTCAGGGAGGGGGATCTCCTGTTTTGCTATACAGAGGCTTCCATCCTCGAGCGCCTGGAGGAGGTGGGCAAGGAGATCCGCCGGCTGGAGCTTGAAATGGAGCAGGAGACAATACGGGCTAATTCCTTTCAGGGCGTGACAGAGGCCGAGGCGGCCGAACAGGCATTGGGCTTTGCCAGGAAAGAGCAGGAGCGCTTAAGCAGAAAGGAGCGCGAGGCAAACGCGGAATATGAGCGCCAGGCTGAGAGGCTGCGTTCCTACTATAAAAAGCGCCTGGATTTATCGGAGGAGGAACTGATCCGCGCAAGCTACGGCGATTACGCCATGAGCCGCACGGACTATAAGAGCGCAAAGATGGACCGCGAAAGCCGGGTCAAAGAGATTGAGCGCAACATAAAGGAGACAGAGACAGCGAGAAAGAGGCTGGAAAAGAAGCGGGAAAAGGCGCAGGAGAAGGCCGATTCAGAAGACGCGACGGATGCGGACGCGGCGGCGCTTCTGCAGATCGAGGAGGAAATCGAGGACTGCGAGGAACGGCTTGAGGAGCTTTCGGAGGATCTGGAGGATACAAAGGATCAGATGGATCTCAAGGTCGAACGGGCGCGGGAGGAAATGGAGGAAAAGGAGGACATTTACGACCGCGCGGGCGAGGAGGCGGACAGCGCCAGGCTGGCGTTAAAGGAAAGCTATGAAAACGGGCTGCGCCAGGAGTTTAACCTTGTCAAATCAGCCGGGGACGCCAGGGAGGCGGCTGACCGCGCGGTGGAGGCGGCCCTTGTGGAGCTTGAAAACGCCAGGAAAAACGACAGGGCCAGGGAATTAACCGCCGAACAGGCAAGACGGCTGGCAGCTTTGCAGAACGAGGCGAGACGCCTGGATCTTGAGGATCTTAAGGAGGAACAGGCGGCCCTTACGGCGCTTTTAGACGCGGGCGGGGCGGTAAGGGCCGAAGGCTCCGGCAGCGTTACCAGAGTGGAGCTGGAGACGGGAAAGGTGATAAATGGGTCGGAGCGCTTCCTGTTATCCACCGGAGATTTCCGGTTTACAGGCAGCTTTGACAGGGAGACGGAAGGCAGCGTGCAGGCTGGGGAAGCGATTGATATCACTCTGGAGGGGGAGACGTATCCCATGCCGTCCGTGATTTCGCAGGTGGATCTCGTCTCGGATCCCGGCGCGGGAACCCTGACGGCCCCTCTCGCGGGCGGGGCCGCGACACTGGGCCAGAAGGCGTCCTTTGAGGTAAAGAGAAACGGGGAGATTTATAACACCGTGATTCCGGCCGCGGCGCTGCGAAAGGACACAGAAGGCTGGTACTGCCTCGCGGCCCGCCGGCAGAAGACGATTCTGGGCGAGGAGTACCGGGCGGTGCGCATCGATCTGCGCCTGTTGCTGGCAGGGGACGCCTCGGCGGCGGTGGAGGGCGCTTTGTCAGCGGAGGAGCCGGTTATCACAGGAAGCGACCGGGTCGTAAACGCCGGGGACCGGGTGCGGCCGATGTCAGAGCTTTTGGAGTAGCGCAATGAATACGGAATGGATGAAGCGTGTAAAAAAATTTGTTTTGCCGGCGATGGGGATCGTTCTTTTCGGGCTTTGGATCCTGTATATCGGCCTTGGCTTCGGCTTTTTTAAGCCGTGGGGCGGGATTTTAGGCTCACAGCAGCCGCGCCGTGCGGAATGTGATCTGTCGTTTCGCAATGTGTCCATGGAGGAATTGGAGGCGCTTGAGGAAGAACAGAGGGGCGGGCCGGCGGGACTGGCCGCTGTGGCGGCCTGGCGCACGGAAACAGGCGGGCCGGTGCGGGACGGCGTAACCGGAAAAGAGGTGAACGCCGGCGTGATCCGCGTGTACGGGCCCTTTGATCTGGCGTTTCCGTCGCGGGTCCTGAGCGGATCCTTAAGCCAGAATATGAGGCCGGGGGACTGTGTGTTGACCGGCGCGCTTTCATGGGAGCTTTTTGGGTCTGTGGATACGCAGGGGTGCGAGCTGAGCTTTGGGGGCGCGTCCTACCGCGTGGCAGCGGTTGTTGACCGGAAGGAGAAGGTGATTTTTTTCGCCGCTTTAAAGGGGTGGGCGCAGAGGGCGGCGTTTGCGTTTCGCAGCGGGGAACGGATAGGGGAGAAATTGGAGGCGATTGGGTTTGGGGGGCGGTGAACCAATGGCATTTAGTTAAGCGGACGATTGCGGGATGTTGTTTATCGTGGGGAGGCCGCCGTCGCCAGCTCCTGTATCCAACGGAACCCCGCTCCCGCTCGGAGAAAAGCGCAGCGGTACTAAGCTCGAAAAGACCTCGCTAAGTACCGGCGGTTTTCTACGGGTTCCTTATGGATACAGGAGCTGGCGACGGCGGCGTTATCAGCGGGCCGGGAATCCGTTTCATCCCTCCGAAAGTCCTGTAATACGTTTGTCTGGCATAGACGGGCAGGAATATCCTTTGCCCGAATTGCAGATAATCAGCATAATTGTTTTATATATTCTGTTTTATAATGATTCGATGAATATTTAACTGATATATTTTGTGATTTTATCACCCCCCAATTGACTCTTTCTAGGTTTGTTCATTCGACAAACACTTCATGGTATAAATGCAAATATATCATGTTTTTACACAATGGTAACAATCTTTTCAACTAAATTTGGAAAGAAGCAAAAAATTATTCGTATGCTATAGCCATGATGATCCATATTATTTGATATTTTTATTATAGCCTGGCGGCCCTCTCACGACAAACTACGCCCCACGATCGTTCATTTCGCTTAACTAATTACCATTGGGCGGTGAACAGTAACAGCGGAAAAATAAGTTATAAAGGATTCATGAAAGATTTGTTGCATTAGCCGATATAAGATAATAAAATAGAGATACAAAAGTATGAATTGCAGCGGAAGAACCATACTGACAAAGGAGGTGTTTATTATGGCAGCTTCAAGTATCACAAAGGATTTTGTCATTTCCGGCAAGGAACAGGTAGAGATATTTATCAATGCGATTGAAGAATCTGCCAGGAAATGATAAGTTTTTTTCGGTAATATCCGTGAGTATTTGGCATTGGGGAACGACGAAGAAGCCGGAGAGCCAGCGCTGGTTGAATTGCTTTCCGGCTTTTCCAGTCCGGAGAATAAGGACGTGGAACGTTTTTTGAAAAAGAGCGCCATAGGGTTCACGAAAAAGAACCAGTCCGTCCATACCTTGTAGTCTCAGCAGAGGATGTCAGGTTGCTTGGATATTTTACACTCGCTAAAAACAAGTTCCCGGCCTTATCAGGAATGAATGGAATAAAGAAAGGAGGGAGTTTATATGCCGGCTATGATGGATGATATGCTTGGACAGTATGTAGAAGAAGTAAGGAAAATTTATGGAAATCATTTAAAGTCTGTGATCCTTTATGGATCGTATGCCAGGGGAGATTTCAGGCCGGATTCTGACATTGATATTATGATTCTGGTGGATCTGACAGACCTGGAGATTGAAAAATACCGGAAACACCTGTCATGGATTACGTTTGATTTTAATGATGAACATGATACGGATATCAAACCGATTGCAAAAAGCGACGCGCATTTTAAAAAATGGCTGAGTGCTTATCCCTTCTACGCCAATGTCCGAAAGGAAGGAGTGGAATTGTATGGGGCAACCTGAAAGAGGAGACGTGAATGATTTGGCGCGCTACCGTCTGGAGACGGCAAAGAGTGATCTACAGTCAGCGAATATATTGATCAGGGAAAAGGAGTACAGGGGAGCGAATAACCGGGCTTACTATGCCATTTATCACGCGATTTCGGCGGCTCATGCATTGGACGGAAGGTCGTATAAAAGACATAAAGATACGCTGGCTAATTTCAATAAAGACTATGTAAAGACAGGAATTTTTCCAAAAGAATTTGGGAGAAAAATTGCACTGGCAGAGGAGATCCGTCATGCCAGTGATTATGATGATTTTTATCTTGCAACAAAAGAGAAGGCCGAGGAGCAGGCTTTAACGGCCAAAGAACTGATTAAGCAAATTGAAACATATTGCGTAAATCGAATGAAGGATTGCTTTTGAGCCCAAAGCATGAGCGCCGCCTCCCCCTTCCAGGGCGGGTCATTCCATCTCCGCCTCAGTAACTCCGGGATTTAAAAACACAGAGGCATAGAAAACTCCGGATTTATATTTAAAATCAGCGATCCCGTGATACTGCAGGGCAATATTGCGGACCGAAGCCGTGCCGGTTCCATTGCCGGGATGCCTGGACGACAGAAAATAGCCGTCCTTCATGGCAGGAGCGCCCGGACAGGAGTTATCCACCGTGATGGAAATCGCCTGTTCCCCGGCGGCTTTGGCATGGATCCGGATAAAGGCGGATGCTCCGGGCATCCTGGCACAGGCTTCCACGGCGTTTTCTAAAAGATTGCCGAAGAGGATACAGATATCAGGCTCATGGATCGAGAGCTGCTGGGGGAGAAGGATATGGGAGTCAAAGCGGATATGGCGCTCCGCGGCCATCTCTGCGTAATGCCGGACAACCGCGTCCACCGCATAATTGCTGCAGTAGGTTTTGGGAGTAAGCGCGGAAAGCTTCTGCCCGTATTTGGCAATATAATCCTTTAGCAGCTCCACATCCCCGCATTCCAGACAGCCCTGGATGACATTGAAATGCTGCCGTAAGTCGTGACGGGCATGGCGCGTCGCCTCGATCTGCTTTTGAAGCATGGAATACTGCGCCCGCTGCATCGCCATAATCTGTTCCTGATTCCTGGCTCTTTCTTCCGCCTCTCCCTGGAGCTTTAATGACTCCAAGGACGAGACAAGCAGGTAATAGACAATTAAAACCATAATGAGGAGGCAGACCCTTGCCAGAAGAAAGGCCAGTCTGGCCACTGATATTACGTTCAGATTATAGGTAAAGATGAGGACAATAAAAGATGTAAGCGCGGGAATCATCCAGATCGTCCGCCAAAGCTTGGGGGCGTGGCTGTGGAGAACCCGCTCTTTTGTAATATTCAAAAAGCTAAGCATAAAGGGGCTGGTCACGACAGTCGGAACCATGCGGCTTATGGTAACGGAAGGCGCGCCGAGAAGATGGAGGGGTTCTCCCGGTTCTGTAAAAAAGCAAATTTCCAAAAATATGCCGGTTCCCCTGGCAATCATAATATAATCCACAATCAGCGTATAGATAAACAGGAGCTTGGGAATGTTCGTTTTCACACAGGACATATACGTGACCATGAAAATAAGGGCAACCGAGATATCGAAGGGACGGGCGTCGGCTCCTATGCCGTACAGGTAAACGTAGCCCAAGCACTGAACGGACATAAGGACTGCGTTTATAAAAACAACAGCCCATAAGGGAAAGCGGAACTGCCCCCGGAAGGGATAATAAGCCAGAAGATGGAAGGGGAGGAGCTCCACGATATAGCTGAAAGAGGAAAGCAGGGCCGAAGGGGTAATCAACATAGAAACCTCCTGTTAATCAATCATATTTCTTGTCTTGGAAAACAGATAGTTGGCATAGGCTGTCTTCATCGCTTTATATTTGGGACGGCTAATGGGGACGCTGCTTCCGTCATGCATCAGGAAATTCGAAACCTTGAGCGAGCGGACGTGATCCAGAGACACCACATAGCCCCGGCAGCAGTTCTGGAACCGGAGTCCCGGCAAAGATTCGTCGTATTCCCCAATCTGCTGCAGGAGGGAGAGGAAATATTCCAGTGTCATATAAGGCTTTATGACGCCCGAAGCAGTCTGGATTTCCAGAAAATGCCCGGTGGAGCGCACATACAGGATGTCGTCCGGATTCACGTAGCGGGTTATGCGGTTTTCCTTGACTTCGATGATGTGCCGGCATTTCTTTTGGCCTGTCAGGCGGTTCATGATAGAAAAAAGGCGATCCTTTGAGACAGGCTTTAAGATATAGTCCATGGCCTGCACCGTGTATCCTTCCAGGGCAAAGCTTTCTTCAATTGTAATAAAGATAACAGGGATGGACGAATCAAGGCTCCTGAGACGTCTGGCCGTCTCTATGCCGTTAATGCCATCCATGAGAGTGTCCAAAAACACAGCGTCGAATTTTCCCGGACAGAAGTCGGCAAGAAATTCTTCTCCGCTGAGATATAAATAATAATTCGATTTTTCGTGAATCAATGAAAAGTATTCTGAAAATAATTTTTGCAAAGCGTTCAAATCGTAATCTAAGTCATCTACTAATGCCAAATTCATCTATAAGCCCCCATAAATCGACAACCGGATTAACGTGTTTCCTTAAATTATAGCAAACCTGTACACCTATTGTATCACAATTCAGGCGAAAAAGAATCAGTTCGCGCTAAATGCCTTGAAAGGAAAGAACTGCCACGGTATTATAAAGTGAAAAACTAAGGAGGGCGCGCTATGCAGTCAGTCAGGATACCGGCTTCTATGGAACAGTTATGCAGGGTCATGTCCCTGACAGGACAGCTTTTAGAAGAGGCTGGGTTCGGGGAAGATGACAGGCGTCTGATCGAGATATCCGTGGAGGAGATTTTTACCAATATTGCTTCCTATGCATACAAAGAAGAGGAAGGCATGGTATGGATCCAGTGGGATATCCGGGAAGCGGGGGAGGCGGGGAAGGAAGCCGTGATCCGTTTTCAGGATGAGGGAGTCCCCTATGACCCGTTTGCCAGAAGGGATCCGGATCTGAATCTGCCTTTTGAGGAACGCCCTGTGGGTGGCCTGGGAGTCTATATGGTGAAACAGTTTATGGATACAGCCAGCCATTGTTATGAAGAGGGACACAATGTGACGGTTATCAGAAAAGTTGTAACTGTTCAAACTACATAAACAGTTTTGAAAATGTCCTGCGCGCTGTGACAGGCGAAGGGGGGAAAACGCATGAGGCATACCTATGACACAGAAGCTTTGGAGGCGCAGATCTTCGGCAGCGGCCCCGGCTGGACGGACGTGGAGGAACCGGACACGGAAGAGGCGGACACAGAGGAGCTGGAGGACGCCGGGCTTGCCGGGACGGCCGATCCCGTGATCATGGAAGTCACCCTGGAAGACGGGACGCAGACAGAGTACATAGTAGCAGGCGTTTTCCTGGAAGGGGAGAAGGAATACATTGCCCTGCAGACCCGGGAAGGCGATATCCACATCATGGAGCTTTCGGAAGGGGAGGAAGGAGAGGCGGCGCTTCTCCCGGTTAGAGATAAAGAGGAGCAGGAACGGGCCATCGAGGCGTTTTATTATTATTTTGAGCAGCCACAGGCAGAGAATCCATCAGAAAGAGAGAATGAAGATGACAGAGATCAGGACAGAGAAGAAAATTGACGGCGTGACGGCCCCGAAGCTGGATGCCAGGCTTAAGGAAGCGCTGGCAGGAGGGGAGACAGAGCTGGTGATTGATATGGATGAGACTACCTACATATCCTCCGTGGGGCTGAGAGCGTTTGTTTCGGCCCAGAAAAAGATCAATAAGACAGGCGGTTCCATGGTGCTCACCCATGTAAAACCATGCATCCTGGAAATTTTTGAGGTGACTGGCTTTGCGGGAGTTCTGACCATTGAAAGCTGAAAAGATGCCGTTTGGGCAGAAGCGTGAAAAGATGCCGTTTGAACAGAAGCCGGATCAGATGTCGTTTGAGCAGAAGCTGTGGAAGGGGATGCAGACGCTCATATGGGCAGTCAGGCCGGCGCTCCTGTATCTGTTTCTCCCGCCGCTTTTGATGAGTGTCGGAATGGCCCTCTTTGGCGGGAGAAGCGCCGGCAGGGTGATTGCGGACAGCGGCAATTTCTATTATGCGCTGGGGATTTTACTGACGCTTGGGCTGCTTTATAAGAGGAGCAGGAAAAACGGCGGCTCCCTGTTCGAGGAATCGGGGCTGGAGCTTAAAAGGCCGGATGGAAGGCGCATCGCGCTTTTGGCGGCGACGGGGCTGGGACTGGCGGTTTTCTTTTCGGCGGTGATCACTATTATTCCGTTTCCCGGGGGCCTTAAGGAGTCCTACCGCAGTTCTTCGGATCTCTTAAGCAGTAAAACCGATTTGGCCCTGGCTATGATCAGCACGGTTTTTCTGGCGCCTGTGGCGGAGGAGATCGTGTTCAGGGGATATATGCTGGGGCGTCTTTTGCGCTGGTTTACCGAGAGGCAGGCAATTCTTTTATCAGCCGTGCTGTTTGCTGTCTGCCATGTATCTCCGATTTGGGTGCTCTATGCCTGCCTGATGGGCATTATGCTTGCGTGGGTGTCCATACGGGAGGACAACACTCTCTATTCCATAGCCCTCCATATCGGATTCAACGCGAGCGTGCTGCCTGTAAGCTTTATGAACGGACACCCGGCGTGGGAGAGACTGTTTTTTGGAAGCCGTTTTCGTATCGCCCTCATCGGAGGGGCTGCTCTTGCCATGGCTGTCCGGGCCTTTGAGATATGGAGGAAATCAGATGATTAAGAAAATAGGACTGGGCGTATTGGGATTTTTTCTCGGGACCGTCCTTTTGGGATATGGCGCCAATATCCTTGTGCTTCGCCTTATCCCGTCGCTTCTTGGCATGTATGAGGGGAAGATAGCGGATATTACTCTTTTGTTCCGGGCCGACACGTATCTCTACGGGGCGGTCTTAAGCGCGCTTCTCATTTTGCTTGCCGCGCTGTTTGCAAGGCCCTCGGCCGGCCGCGCAAAGAAGATGATGAAATCCAAAGCGGAAAATTTTGAAAGCAATCTGGAAAATTCCCGTTTTATGACAGATAAGGAGAAGGACGATAATTTTGCGCCTTATAAATTCACGAAGCTTTCCGAGAGCGCAAAGGACGGGATCCCTGTCTACGCGAGTTTTAACAAAAAGCGCCGGGAGCTGGATGTGAATCTGGCCTCTCCCATGCACGGCCTTGTGATCGGCGCTACGGGCAGCGGTAAGACGACCACGTTTATCAATCCTATGATTCAGATTCTGGCCCGGTCAGGGGCAGGGTCCTCCATGATCTGTACGGATCCCAAGGGAGAGCTGTTCCAGCTCCACAGCGGGCTTTTAAAGGAGCGGGGATATAAAGTGATGGTCCTGGATCTCAGGGATCCGTACAGCTCGTTTCGGTGGAATCCCCTCTCGGATCTCTATGACCGCTACCAGATGTATTTAAACACAGGGGAGGGCATTTTCCTGCGTTCTGATTCCGCGCCGGAGAGCGGTCTTACGCTTGTGAACGGGCCGGATCAGTATGGGGAGGAATGGTACGAATATGAGGGAAAGGCATGGGCTGTGCGCCGGGAGCTTCTGGCCCATATCAAGATAGCGAGGCAGAAGATCTTTGATGAGGTATATGAGGATTTAAACGATTTAATCAGCGTCATCTGCCCTGTGGAATCCCAGGACGATCCGGTGTGGGAAAAAGGCGCGCGTTCCTTAATTATGGCCGTTTGCCTGGCTATGCTGGAGGACAGCGAGTATCCGGAGCTGGAGATGACAAAGGAGCGGTTCTGCTTCTACAACATCAACAAGGCCATCGGCAACTCGGACAATGACTATGCAGCCTTAAGGGAATTTTTCCAGGGGCGCTCCCCGGTATCCAAGGCCGTGGGGCTGTCAAAGCAGGTGCTGTCCGCGGCGGAGAGCACCATGGCGAGCTATATGTCCATTGCCTTTGACAAATTGTCCATGTTCAACGACGAGGGGCTCTGTTCCCTTACCTCGGCTACGGATATTGATCCGGTGGGGTTCGCCATGGAGCCCACGGCCCTGTTCCTCAAGATACCGGATGAGAAGGATACAAGGCACGCCCTGGCGGCGGTGTTTATCCTCTGTATCTACAAGGCGCTGATTAAGGTCGCGTCGTCCAGGGAGGATTTAAGCCTTCCCAGAAATGTGTACTTTATCCTTGATGAATTCGGCAATATGCCAAAGATTGATAAATTTGACAAGATGATCACCGTAGGCCGTTCCAGAAAGATCTGGTTCAATATGGTAGTGCAGTCTTATGCCCAGCTTGACAATGTATACGGGGATAAGGTGTCCAACATTATCAAGAGCAACTGCGGCATGAAGATGTTTATCGGTTCCAATGATATTGAGACGTGCGAGGAATTTTCCAAGCTGTGCGGCAACATGACCGTTTCCACGTCCAGCGTTTCCACCTCCATGGGGGATAAGCAGGGCAATATCAATGTCTCCAGCCAGCTTCAGACCCGGCCTCTCATCTATCCGTCGGAGCTTCAGAAGCTGAACAACAAGACGAGCACAGGCAATGCCATTATTGTTACCTTTGGCAATTATCCTCTGAAAACAAAGTTTACCCCCAGCTACAAGTGCCCTCTGTACCAGATGGGGACAATGGATCTGTCTGAGGTGCGGATGAATGCCTTTTTCGGGGATGAGATTTACTATGACTTGGATGAGCGCAATTATATTATGGAGTCCCTTAAGGAACCGGAAGAGGAACCGGAACAGGATGTGCGGGAGGCATGATCATGAGGAGAAGATACAAAGGAGCGATAGCTGCCCTCGTGTGCGGAGCAGGACTTTTCATGGGAAGCATGAAAAGCCCTGGAGAGGTATATGTGGCGGATACGCCCTATGACTGGGAGGATAATGCGGACAGCGAAGAGCGCTATGACCGATCGGAACCCATGGAGGAGGCCGCCAGCGGGCCGGGCGTGGTTCCCGACGCGGAGGATCCGCAGACGGCGCAGGGCCCTCTGGTCACCCAGGTTTCCCTGACGGAACAGTACCATGATGAGTATCAGGTGTATGAGGAATCCATCAATAACCGTTTCTTTTTCTACACCAGCGTATCCAACGGAGGCATCACGGACAAAACCGTGACCATGGATATTCCCCATAATGTATTCTGCACGGTGGAAAAAGACGGGGCGGAGTATAACTACACGCCGGGCCAGTCATTCAGCGAGCACGGAACTTATGTGGTGAAGATCACCGCGGTGGAGGATACTTCCGTTCCGTTTTCGGAGCAGGAGGAGTACCGGGCCCTGTTCCGGTTCCGGATCCAGTCAAAGCCGCCCCAGGAGACGGAAGCGGAAAACGGCCTTCTGACACAGCCCGGAGGGGGCGCGGGCAGCGCCCAGGGCTGGCAGGGAGGCGGGATCTTTCCTGAGGGCAGGGGAGAGCAGGCCGGGGAAAGCCAGCCGGAATCCGGGGAAGGGGAGACAGAAAGCCCGCAGCCGGGAGAAGGGGAGGAAGACGCCCGGGAAACCGCGGGCGGGGAGACGTCCGGCGCTGAGGAAACGGGCGGAGAGGAAGCTTCGGAGGACGGGGAAGAGGAAAACGGCGCTCCGGACGCCGGGGAAGAAGCGTTGTCCGGCTCTTACAGCGAGAGAACCCAGGCGTATGACAGCGCTGCGGGAAGGTATCTGGTAACGTTCCAAAACGGAAGGACGCTCACGTCCAATGTGCCGGAGGGATACATGGGGCCTTCGGCGGTGGAGCTGTCCGTTTCGGAGGGGGAGGCAGAGCTGTACCGCGATGATGAGCCTGTGGAATATACGCGGAATATGAGTATCAGCGAACAGGGATACTACCGTCTCGATGTGGACGGACAGATATGGTCCTTTACCATTGCCTCTGCGGTGAACCGGATGGAATACTACCTGCTCCCGGCGGGCATGGAGGTTACCGGCGTTTCGTTAGACGGGGAAGCGCTGGAGACGCCGGAGGGGCGGTATGTACATATGAAGGACGACGGGCAGTACCGGATCGCCATGGCGGGGAAGGACGGGGATGTCCTGGAGGCGGTTATCAGGAAGGACACAGAGCCGCCGCAGTTTTCAGTGGATGTGAAAGGCGGGACCGCCCATATCCAGTACCTGTCGGAGGATATCGCGCGCACGGTCCTTGAGAAGAACGGGGAGGTCCAGGAGGGATTCTCCGGCTACGCCATAAGCAGCCCGGGAAGTTACCGCCTGTCCGCCGTCGATGAGGCGGGCAACGTTTCCAGCGTAAGCTTTACCCTGAAATACAAGGTGAACAAATACGGGATTGCGGCGGTTGTCCTTGTGATCCTTCTGCTTGCGGGGGGCGCGGTATTTGTGATCCGTATCAAGAAGACGGTGAAGGTCAGATAGGAGGCGGAGCATTTGGAAATCAGCTATCTTGGAATTTCTTTTATAGAATCCATCATGCATATTTTCAGGGTCATTTTTGAGGAAGTGTTTTCTCCTGTTTTGAAGAATATTCTTGAGGTGTTCGTTGAGTACGTCATCTCCGTCATCTGGTCCATGTGGTCCGAATGGCTTTTGGCCCTTTTTACGATCCTGTGCTCGCTGGTGGATTTCCTGGAACAGATTTTTAATGTGTTTGCCGGGGTCAGCCCTGTGAAGGTAGATGGGCAGGAGACGTATCTCCTGGATGCGTTTTTCCAGATGGAGAAGGTGACGGCCGCCTTTGGCTATATAACGGTCATGGCGGTCGCCATCTGTTTTATCTTCACCATCTATAAGACGGCAAAGTCCATCTCCGATATGGCCTTAGAGGATCGGAACCCTGTGAGCAAGGTGCTGGCAAACGGCATGAAGGCGGCGGTGACCTTTATGCTGATCCCCTTTTTATGCATTGCCCTGCTCCAGATCGCCACGCTGGTGACCAAGCAGGCGGTCAGCGCCTTTAACGCGGGGCAGGGAGGAAGCGGCTCCCTGGGGACCGTGGTATTTCTCTCGGCCGGGCTGGACGCGGATAAGGCGACCACCAAGAGGCGGGACGCGGTGAGCGGGCAGTTGGAGGACAACCGGACAGGAAGGAATCCGCATTTTTCCGATACTGTGCGCATTGATTACCTGTCCGGCAAGAAGGATTACCGGGATCTTATACAGGTCAAAAAGGATTTTTACGCGTCCAATTTTAATTTCGTAGAGGGATTTACCAGCGGCGTGCTCATGCTTTTTATACTGGCGGGGGCGGCGATCATTTTTGTCAGGCGGCTGTTTGAAATTCTTCTTCTGTACCTGGTGTCCCCTTTGTTTGTGTCAACCATCCCGCTGGACGACGGGGCTACCTTTGCCAGATGGCGCGACCTTTTTGTGGCAAAATTTTTCTCCGGCTTTGGCGTGATCTTTTCCATGAGGTACTATATGCTGCTGGTTCCCACTATTGCGGGGAGCAATCTGTACCTTTACGGCAAGGATCTGCCGAATTCGGCTATGATCAACAGCGTGCTGAAGATGTTCATGATTCTGGGCGGCGCGTGGGCGGTGTATAAGAGCCAGAATCTGATTCTGCAGATCCTCAACCAGGAGGCGGCCGCGGCGGAACAGCAGTCGGGGGCCCTGATGTCGGGGATGATCATAGGCAGCGTTACCACCGCCGCCAATATGGCCGGCGCGGCGGCCAGCGGAGGCACGACGGCGGCTCTGGGCGGCCTTGGCGGTCTCGGGAGCCTTGGCGGCTCAGGAGGCGCCGGCGGCGGTATGGGCGGCCTCGGCGGCCTGGGGAAGATGGCCAAAGCGGCCGGGGAAATGAGCGAAAACGACGGGCAGAAATATACCGGGAAGAGCTGATAAGGGCCCCGGCGTCTGCTGCAGAACGCGGAAACGGCAGGCGGGCCGGTATAAAGGAGGCGGGAAATTGGAGTATGTATATCTGGGACTGTTCAGGAAAGTGTTCGAGTGGGTTTTAAACAGGATCATAGACCCGGTATACCGTTTTGTATCAGGTCTTCTGGTAACGGTATTTAGCTGGATTTTTAATGAGGTCCTGGCCCCGGTTTTGATGCCGGTTCTGAAGGATGTCCTGAATTTCTTTATTCACCTGTGGCTGGAGATCTACAGTAATCATCTGTACCTGCTGTTTTCCGGCATATTAAAGATTATTGATTATCTCGAAATGGCCTTTGATATCTTTATCGGCCTTAAGGATGTCACATTCATCGATCCGGTCACGGAGGTTAAGGTGGAAGGAACGCTGCTGGAGGTGCTGATGCAACAGAATTCCATCAGCACCGTATTCTGGATGATTACCCTGGGGGCGCTGGGAGTGGCGCTGATCCTGACCATTTACGCGACGGCAAAGTCGGCGTTTGATCTGGATTTTGAGAATAAGCGTCCTGTCTCCAAGGTTCTTACGGCCATGATGAAGACCTTCATCCAGTTTTTTTCAGTGCCGTTCCTGGTGTTTTTTATGTTAAAGCTGTCCGCGGCTATTTTGAAGGGCGTGACGAGCGCGATGAATTTCGGGGCGACTACGTCGCTGGGACGCATTGTCTTTATGATCGCTTCCCTGAATGCGGCGAAGGATGAGACCCTGAACGCGGCCACCCTGTCGGATCCGGAGATCGTGCTCGGCACGAGCGTTGCTGATAAGGCACGCTATCCGTTCTATGCCCTGGAAGCCGGGGAGGGCATAGAGGGCATAACGCTGAAGGATTACGGCAATATAGAGCAGGTGTCGGATGTGTTTCATCTGGCTTCCTTTGATTATCTGATTGGTTTCATCGCGGCTATATTTCTTCTGCTTACCATTGGGATGTGCCTGTTTGTCTTTGTGCAGAGGATTTTTGAGGTGATGCTTCTCTATCTGGTCTCCCCCTATTTTGTCTGCATGATCCCGCTGGACGACGGGGAGAAGTTTGGCCGGTGGCGGGAGATGTTCATCGGGAAATGCTTCAGCGGCTTCGGGTCGGTCGTAGGCATGCGGCTGTTTCTGCTGATCTGCCCCATTGTGATGGGCGGCACCATTAATTTCTGGGCCGGCCAGGACGGGGCCTCTGTCAGCGGGGAAATGAACTATTTGATGAAGCTGTTTTTCCTGGCCGGAGGCGCATGGGCGGTGTATAAGTCCGGTTCCATGATCACGTCCTTACTCAGTTACCAGGCGGGATCGTCGGAGGCAGGTACGGCGGCGGTGGCGGGGGGCATGCTCTTTGGCCACACGATCGGATACGCCATGTCCAAGGGGCGGCAGGCCATACACAGCGGGATCTCAGGAGGCCGGGCCAGGGCGGGCCAGGCAGGCGCAGGCCCCGCGGGAAGCGGGGCGGGCGCGGCCGGAGGAGGCAGGTTTACGGGCTCTAAGGGAGACGGCGCGCAGGGCGTCATGAAGAGGCCGGGAATCGGAAAGCGGTTCAATAATACCCTGGCGGCCGGCTCGGAAGCGGCGGATCATATCCGCAAGCTCGGCGATTCCGTGTTCGGGCCGAACAGGGGCATTAAGACAGCGGCCAGGCAGGCGGTGCGATCCTATGACAGCATCCGCAATATCTCCAGGGCCAGGGCCGGGCTGGAGAAATCCTCGGGCCTTGAGATGAAGATTGACAAGACCGTGGGGGCCTTCCGGAAGGGCATGAGCGCCATGGGCGCGAGCTTTGACGCCACGGAAAAGAGTATGAGGGCAAGCAAGGAAAGCGTGGGCAGGACCTTTAAGACCCTGGCCGGGCCGGGAAGCTTTGCCGATAAGATGGGAAGCATAGGGACAACGGCGAAAAGCATCTACGGGACCTCCAAACAGTTTGTGAAGATCGGTGAGAACTATGAGAAGATGAAGGTGGATATCCATAAGGGGATGCACCACAGGGAGAATCTGGGGGCGTTTAAGCTCACGCTTGATTCCGACAATTCCGTGCTTGCGAGGGAATTCCCCGGCGCGAGGTTCACCGGGAATCCTGCGGACGATCCGGAGAAGCTCAAAATCAATTTCGAGAGCATGGGCCTTACCGGCAGCCTGGAGAGCGCGGGAAGCAGCGGAGGTTCTGAAGGCTATGGCGGGGGCTCTGAGAGCTATGGCGGGGACGACGGCAGCAGTTCGGCAAGCGGCGTCCCGGGAAGCAAAAGTTCGGGAAGCGGCGTCCGGATCGGCGGCATAGCCGGGACGTCCGGCGGACTGAGGGGAAAGACGACTCCGTGGACGGCGGGAAGCGTCCGGCCGTACCAGGTGAGATGTACGGTTCCCGCGGTGCAGAAGGTAACTACCACCTCCGCCGGGACGAAGGTCAATTACACAAGCTTAAGCGTCCGGGGAGTTCAGTTTAGGGGAACGCCGGGAATCGGACAGAGGACCAGGAGGAATTCGATATGAGAATCATACCCAAGAAAACCAAAGTAGCGATGGAGTTTTTCAAGGGCGTGGAAGTTCCCGACGTGTTTGTGGGAATCATCGGAATCACGATTGTCATCTCCGTCGTGTTCTCGAATCTGCCGTTTAGGCTGTATATCGGCGCGGCCGTGGCCGTGTTGTTCGGCGCGAGCGTGGTGCCGGTGGAGGGCGAGAAGGCTTACATGATGCTTTATAATTTACTAAAGTATCTGGCCAGATACCGCGTGTTCCAGAAGGCGCCTGACAAAAAGGGCGTTCCCAGGGTAACGGATATCACCCCGTTCACCGGGATAGACGGGCCCTTCATTGAATATAACGGGGAGTATTACGGGGTGGCTGTGAGCATCCCGGATGTGGAGTTTAAGTTTTATACGCTGCAGCGCCAGAACCAGATGATCGACCAGGTTTTCGGCTCCGTGCTGCGCACCATTTCCGGCACGGAGACCGGCGCTTTGGTGAAGATCGACCGGCCGGTGCTCTACGACACCTATATTGAGACGGAAAAGAGAAAGATCGGGGAGCTGGAGGAGGCGTTTGTCAACGGGCTGTTAAATGAGGATGAGCTGACGACCCGGGTGGGCATCATCTATGACCGGATGGAGCAGATCCAGTATATCAATGAGAGGGAAAAGGTGTATGTGCCCTTTCACTATATGCTGTTTTTCCACAAGGACAAAGAGATGCTGATGAGCCAGGCGGAGAACATGGTGAGAACCATGAACAGCGACGATATGGAGTGCCATATTCTCTCGGAGAAGGAGCTGGCAGTGTTTTTGAAGTATAATTACACCTTAAACTTTGACGAGAGGGAGGCGCGCAGCCTGACAAAGGACCAGTATATGGACTGGATTCTGCCAAAGGAGATCCGCTTTACCAGCCGGACGGTCCAGTATGATGATCTCATCACCCATAACTTCCGGGTCACGGATTATCCCACCATTGTGGGAAATGCCTGGGGCAGCAGCCTGTTTAACAGGCCGGGCACGAGAGTGGTGATGAAGATGAAGATGGTGGACCGCTACAAAGGGATCCGCCAGATCGACCGGGCCATTGACGAACTGAGGGAGCAGGCCAATTCCACGGGCAAGACCAGCCGCCTTATGGAGCTGCAGACCCATGTGGATACCCTGGCGGAGGTGCTTGCCATGCTCCAGAGCGACAATGAGACGCTTCTGGACGTCAATGTGTTCCTGACAGCATATGACTATGAGCTGTCCTGGCAGATGGGCCTTCCGGAAAACGAGAGGAAGAAGGCGTCCGCCTCCACGCTCTCCTTAAAGAAGCAGATTAAGAGGGCCCTGTCGGAGGAAAGCTTCCGCTCCACAGATAACTATGTGCAGCAGTTTGAGGCGTATGCCTCCAGCCAGATCTCAGGGTATGACGTCTACCGGAAGGTGAGCAGGGGAATCCATTCCAGCTCCGTGGCGGCGGCGTTTCCATTTGTCAATAAAAGCCTCAGCGACCCCAACGGGGTATGCATCGGCAACAGCGGCGGGAAGCCGGTATTTATCGATTTTTTTGTGAGGAATAAGGATCGGGTAAACAGCAACATGGTGGTCATCGGCAAGTCGGGAAGCGGTAAATCGTACGCGACCAAGACGATACTGTCGAACCTGGCGGCGGATAACAGCAAGATCTTTATCCTGGACCCGGAGAATGAGTATTTCGGCCTGGCCCAGAACCTGCACGGCAAGATTATCGACGTGGGAAGCGCCACCCAGGGGCGGCTCAACCCCTTCCACATTATTTCCAGCCTTTCGGACGAGGAGGAGAGCGAGGAGGAGTCGGTCAACACCAGCTTCAGCACCCATCTGCAGTTCCTGGAGGAGTTCTACCGCCAGATTCTGCCCGGGATTGAGGCGGACGCCCTGGAGTATTTAAACAACATTACCATGCGTATGTACGAGGCCAAGGGCATAGACAACGAGACGGATTTAAGCGAGCTGGCGCCGGAGGATTATCCGATTTTTGACGATCTCTACGACAAGATCTTAAATGACTACCAGCTTGCCACCGGGGAATACAGCAAGGAAAACTTAAGGGTGCTTTTAAACTACATATCGAAGTTTGCCACAGGGGGAAGAAACGCCCTTTTGTGGAACGGGCCGGCTTCCGTCTCGACCAACGAGAATTTTATCGTGTTTAACTTCCAGTCCCTCCTGGCCAATAAGAACAACACCATTGCCAATGCGCAGATGCTTCTGGTGCTTAAATGGCTGGACAATGAGATTATCAAGAACCGGGATTACAATATCCGCTACGGGGCCCAGAGAAAGGTGATTGTGGTGATCGACGAGGCGCATGTGTTTATTGACAGCAAGTTCCCCATCGCCCTGGACTTTATGTACCAGCTTGCGAAGCGTATCCGCAAGTACAACGGGATGCAGATCATCATCACCCAGAATATCGCGGACTTTGTGGGTACAGAGGAGCTGGCAAGAAAGTCAACGGCCATTATCAACGCCTGCCAGTATTCCTTTATCTTCCCGCTGTCGCCGAATGATATGCATGATCTGTGCAAGCTGTATGAAAAGGCGGGCGCGATCAATGAGAGCGAGCAGGAGGAGATTGTGAATAACGGAAGAGGGCGGGCCTTTGTGGTGACGTCGCCTTCCAGCAGGACCGGGATTAATATTACAGCCAGCCAGGATATGGAGAGGCTGTTTACAGTGTGACATGGGCTGCGGCAGAACAGTGATGAGGCTGCGGGGCGAAAAGGAGCGGGGAATGAAGAGACGGATGAAGACGAATGTGAAGAGGATGCTGGTTTTAACTCTGGCCCTTGCTCTGGCGGCGGCTCCGGCGGCGGGGTGCGCGAAAAAGAGCAGCAATGAAGCGGAGCAGATTAAGGCGTCCGGGGTATTCCGGGTGGCGATTGTGAACACAGGGAGCCGGTATATGTACATGGCCGGAGATACGCCGATGGGAGTGGAGCCGGATCTGGCGAAATATATCGGCGACGCCCTGGGGGCGGAGGTGCAGTATCAGGTGTGCAAAAAGGCCGAGGCCCTCGCGGCGGTGACGGCGGGGGAGGCGGATGTGGCTGTGGGGTGCATCAACCGCTCAGGCAGCTTAAGCACGGAGTACCTGATGTCCGACAGCTACGGAAAGGGATATTTTTACGCGGTGACAAAAGCGGGCGATTATGCCCTGACCATCGGGGCTTTGAAGAATTCGGCCGTGGGAGTGGATCAGGGGCTGGATGAAGATACCAGGTCAAAGCTCTACCAGGCGGAGGAGATCCGGCTGACGGATTACGGCTCCGCGAAGGAAGGCGGGGACGACGTGAAGGAAGGCGTGATCCGCGCCTACATCTGTTATGAGGATCAGGCCAGAATCCTTTTGGAGGATGAAGCGCTCCAGGTGCAGAATATAACCAACCTGGATCCGGAGGAGTTTGTCATCGTGGCAGGCCGGTCTGACACCACGTTAATAAACGGGATCAATACGCTGATACAGCAGTTTCTGGAAAGGGAATAGGGCGATGGCATATTTTGACAGTTCAAAAAACAGGGCCCTGTGGGAGATCCGCCTTGGGGAGCTGAAAAAGGAGCGCGCGGCGAGGGAGGCGGGCGGCGGCGGGAGCGTCCGGGAGGAGGCCCCCAAGGAGATGACAGGAAAGGTCCGGATTCCCATCAGTTATCAGGAGCTTTTGAAGAGGGAGGCCATGGAAAACGGCAGGGAGCGCGCGGCCAAAGACCAGGTAAGGGAGAGAGCCCGTCAGAGACAGAGGGAAAGGCAGCAGGAGAGGCAGGCCCAGGCATGAGCGGGCGGGGGGGACGGCGGGAAGCCGCGCGGTTTTGGCGGTTTTTCTGCGGGAAGAGGGCGGCGTTTTCTTACGTGTTCCTGCTCTGCGTGCTTTTTATGGGAGGCGGGACGGTTTCCCTGGCATCGCAGGCGGGGCTTAAGCCCGGGACAGAGGGCGGCGAAGCCGCGGGGCCTGACGGCCTGGATTCCGGCGGTTTTGATGAAATGGATGCGGGAGATGAGGACGGGGAGGATTTTGACCTGTCCGCCTATGAAGGCGACGTGACGGAGGAGGAGCTTGATCAGGCCCTGGAGGAGTATATCCGGCAGATGGACCTGGATGCCCTGATTCAAAGCGGCGAGGCGGCGGGAAAGGTGGAGGATCCGCCTCTCACGATGGAGTGGGAGGACGGCGCTTTTAAGTACACCCTGCCCAACGGGAATTTCTTCCTCAGCTCCGTACCCAACGGCATGATCACCGCGGAGCGGGTGGAGCTGAAGCTGCCGGAGGGCGCCATAGGGCTGGCGCGCTTTAATGATGAGTCGGAGAAATTCGTCAATTCCCGGTATTTTGCGGAGAAGGGAAGCTACAGCATGCGGCTCCTCATGTTTCAGCAGCCGGGAGACATGGCGACGGATTATAACCTGTATGAGGTTCATTTCTGTTTTACGATCATCGGGAAACAGGAGAAGGCCCTGGGAGCGTTCCCGGCCCCCCAGGGATTTGATATAAAGGAAGTAAGGAGAAACGGGACGCCGGTAAAGCCTGACAGTGAGAGATGCTTTTTCCTCGGAGAGGACGGCTATTACGAGATCCGCTGCGAGTCAGAGGCCGGGGAAGGGCTTTTTGTGGAAACCGGGTTTTTTAAGGATACCACGGCGCCGTTTCTGTCCTTTTCAGAGGAGAGGGAGCCTGGCGGAATCACGGGGCCGGTGGAATTCTATCCCTCGGAGGAGGGCTGCCGGATTTATATGGATTATAACGGAAACCGGGGATACGCGGTCGGCAATGTCCTGACAGCGGCCGGGAATTATGAGCTGTCCGTGGAGGATGCGGCGGGCAACCGGAGAGCGTACCGCCTGCGGATCCGGCAGACGTATGATCTGATGGACGGGAGATTGCTTCTCCTCATCCTGATTATGCTCGCCATAATAGGGATCCGGCTTGCGGCGGCCAGGCGGGACATGAGAGTCCTGTAGGAAACGGTTTGTTATCATTCCTTTATCAGAAGGACAGGGGAATGATTGCAATTATATAACAAAAATAAGGAGGAATGGAAATGTATCTTTTGTTGACAGCAAACCCATTTGACACGGTCAGCAAGCCGATTATCAGCCTTCTGGAGATGGCTCTGACGCCGGCTCTGGGAATCGTGGGAGCGCTTGGGGCGATCTACTGCATCATTCTGGGCGCGAAGCTCGCCAAGGCGGAGGAGCCGCAGGACAGAGAAAAGGCGAAAAACAGCCTGAAAAACGCAATCATAGGATTTGTGCTGATTTTTGTGCTCATCGTAGTGCTGAAGCTGGGCATGACGGCGATGAGGACCTGGATGGAAGGAGCGACCAAGGCTACGGCCGCGGCCATGGATCTCTACTGGATGTAGGGCATGCGCCGCTCCCGGAGCGTGTTTTAAAACACAATGTACTCCCGGAATCCCGCGGGGGCTGATTTTGCGAGATGAGTATTTGTCAGATGCGCACAGATTTATGAGGCGTACGTTGACTGAATTTGGGCGCGTCTGGCGGAAAATCAGCCGCAAAGAGACTCCGGGAGTACATCACATGAAAAAGGAGGTGCGGATTGTGAAAAGGATATTAACAGCGGGCTTTTGCTGCATGGCGGTTACTGTGTTTTTCACAGGCTGCAGCTCCCTTATGGGTTCCATGGAGGTGGACGTTGACGCGATTCAGTCGTCGGCTGCCTCGGAGGTCATGACCAATGAGAGCGGGGAAAACCGCCTGGGGATCACGGATGAGAAGAAGAAGACGCCGGATTATTTCGAGACAAACATGACCGAGAAGTTTAAGGATCTGAAGGGGAAGGCAGCGTTTCGGATAAAGGACGGACATTCCGCGAAGCCGGAGGATATTGAGAGCTTTCAGATCGCGGATCTGAGGGACGGCGATACCTTTGTCTACGGGTATACGACGCTTGTGGCAGAAGGGGACGACGCGGGAAAGCCCGTGCACTGCGGCGCGTTTTATAATTATCAGACCGAAGAGCTCCATGTGTTCCATGAGAAGATATTCAGCCGGGACGAGGAGGATGAGGAATCGTTCTTTCTTCAGCTCTGTGATTCCACGGGGGATATTTTCGTCTATGACAACGGCCACGCCTGGCTCTATGACAGCGCCGGGACGAGGGAGAAATTCCATGCGGATGTGGAAGGATTCGTGCGGAAGCAGTTTCAGGATGTGTTTTCCGTGTCTGTGGATCATGCGGTGACGGACGGGCAGAACAGGATCTATCTGGAGGTTTCCATAGAAAAGGAGGCCGTGGAGGTTCCGGAAGGGGATGAGGTCAGCATCCATCAGGAGACAATCGATAAGGAGCAGATTGCCGAGGAGTCGGAAGACTTAGACGGGGAAGTGGAGGGAAAGGTGGAGTCCCGGATTCTCGTCTATGAATTCCGGTGGATCAATTCCGGCATGGATCAGGTGAATGAGGCGTTTGAGGATCAGAAAAAGGCATGGATTTCCATGACGGAGGGAAAGGAATTTACAGAAGAGCCGGATCCATATGAAGACTGGGAAAAGGCGGTTGCGGCGCACCCTGACTGGTGGGGCGCGGCATATTTAGGGGGGATGGGCGATATCAGGGTATATCAGTGGAAGGAGGAGCCGGACTTTCAGAAGGAGGATGGGATTACCGATTTCCTGTCAACGCCCGGCTCGTATGTGAATTTCCGGGACGTGAAGGAGGACTGGATACTGGAAGGGCTGTTTATTCCCCTGGAGAATAAGTACAGCGAGCTGTTTGGGAAGACAGAAACGTTCCGCTACTATAATCCCCAGACCATAGAGAGGGAGTATACCATCGTGTGGGAGGAGACGGTGACAAACGGCGATGAAACCTCGGTCGTCGAACACAGTGAGACGCGCACCCAGACGCTGGGAAAGATCAACAATAAACGGTATGCGCCTTTGCAGAACGCTTATGTGGAATCCTACTGGGCCATGGACCCCAAAAAGGCGGTTTCTCTGGGAAAATGCGTGGGCGGCGAGATCCAGTGTACCGGGGAGGACGAAAAAGTGCGCTGGATTCAGCCGGGGGGAGATTTAAAGGATACCCCCTATAAGGTGACGGAGAACATCCAGGCAGGGGCGTTTACGGATGAGGGAAATGTCTATTATGTGGAGTTCGGCCTGGATTTTATGGCCGTGAGGCTGGATGAGAGCCATGGCGGCGATGGGGACGCGCCGGATGAGGCGCATGGCGGCGATGGGGACGCCAGGCCGGAGGTGATCCCATACAGGGAGCTGGCCGGGGCGTATGAGCAGGGGGATTCGGCGCATGACGCCATTCTGCAAAAGAAGCTTGAGGAGGATCTGCCGGAGGTGGACAGTGTGTATGGCAGCGACTACTATACAGACGATCAGGTGCTGCATGCCCGGCTGAATCTCAATACGGCGCTGGCTGTGGAGCTTGCGGCCAAAGGGGGCGGGGGCGTCTGCGAGCTGGTACAGGGAGGCAGCGAGAAGGGATATCTCCTCACCTCCCAGGAAAAGGGCCTGGTGTACTATGCCCCGGCTTCGGGGCGGAGCGCGGTTCTGGAGGGCGGCTCATGGTTCAGAAGCTGGAAAAACGGGGAGAACTGGATCTCCGTGGGCTTCCTGAAAGGCGACGCTTCCTACAGCGGCAGCGATTTGGCCTTTGCCAGGGTGTATGAGTATAATCTGTCAGAGCTGTGCAATGATGGGATGAAAACAGCCCTGGAGAATATAAAGAAGGCGGAGGAGGAAGCGGCCATCCGGGAGGCGGAGGAAGCTTCCAGGGCGGAGGAGACGCGCGGACAGGAGGTAGAGGAACAGGAGACGGTGCAGGATCCGCTGGATCGGTGGAATGAGGAGTTTAAGGAGAAGTATGAGGCGACGTATCCGGCGGAGTGAGGATGCGCGGGCAGATGGAAAACAATATTTAAGTAACAGGCAGGAAGCTTAAACTGCTATAAACACCCGAAAGGAGGAGCTATGGATTTATTTGGAAAGCAGCATGCGGGGAACCTGCGCGGAAGAACCTGGGTTATGGAGGAGTTTGAAAGTTACTTCGGACAGGAGGCGAAAAGCAGGGGAAATTCGGCGCAGTTTGAGGAGGTGGCGCAGGCCCTCGCGGAATTAAACCGTGTAAAGGAGGGCCCGGACACGAAAGAAAACCATCAGGCCCGGCTGGACGCGGGCGACCGGCTGATGAGGGCCTGCCAGGCGTATTCCGACAGCCATAAGGACGCAAAGTCACCGAAGGGACGGGAGAGGCTGGCCGTGATCGACAAACTGTCGGAGTTCCAGCTAAACCAGAGTCTGCGGGATGCCGAAGCGGTGAGGGATCGGGAGTGGGATCTGGAGACGCTGGGGAATTATTTCCGGGATCACGAGGAGCTAAAGGCGTCTTCGCCGGAGTTCCAGGCGGCGGCCCGGGCCTTTGAGGAGTTTGCGGGACACCGGGATGAGGTGATCACCCCGGAGAGCGCCATGGCTATGATAAAGTCCAGCGACAAGCTGAAAAAAGCCTGCCAGGCGTTTTCCGACAGCCAGAAGGGGACCATGCTGGCGTCGGGGCTGGAGCATCAAGGGTTTATCGACGGGCTTTCCAGGTTCCATGAGGATCTGAATCTCGACCAGGCCAGGGACCGGAGGATTCTCCGCGATTATGAGGGGAAGACCTGGGGGGAGGCCGGGAAGTTTAAGATGGCCGAGATGGTCCTGGACGGAAGAAAACTGGATATGGTAGGGGCTAATGTAAACCAGCGGTTTAAAGTGGACTATGAGGGAAAGAAAGGATTCTTTACGGAGCGGCTGGAGATGAAGAGCCAGGAAGGATATGTGAGGGATCTCATCGAGGAGGTTGACAGGACGCAGGATCCGGGGCTTTACCGGACTTTGAAGGAGCATGAAAACGATCTGAATGAACGGATCACCCTCATTGGGGGTATGGAGAGCGGGGAATCAAATCTGGAAGCAAACCGCGTAGCCTGCTGCATGGGAGAACACTGGAACCAGATGGAGGCGGGG